>DAOVFI010000309.1 GCA_030673005.1 Planctomycetales bacterium | reverse complement strand
CGGATCACGATGGCCGTTTTCGGGGCGCCGAACGTGTTATGGTGGATCTTCATCCAGTCCCCGGCGATGGTCGAGCCGTCCTTGCGGTCACGCCCGCCGTGCATGTCGAAGCAGTGGCTCAGCGAGACGCCCAGTTCCACGTTGTTGGAAGCCTCGTACCCGCTTCCGGGCCGGCCGGTGCCCGCGATGGAGTGCCGGTTGTAATTGAAGAGGTTGTATTCGATCAGCGAGAATGCCTTGTTGTGGGCTACACCGTATCCCAGGCCGTTGTACTGATTGTGATGTATGTAGTTGTGGTGGATATGGTGCTTGTCGCCGGACTTCAGGTAGATGGCGGCGTGGCTCCAGCCCGACAGCTCGCAGTTGTCAATCTCCAGTCCCAAATGCTCCGTAATGATCCCATCGGAGGTCGGGAACTTGTAGTAGTATTTGTGCCCGCGCGATTTATTTCTGAACGAGCGCCGGTGGTGCTCCAGGCGCCGCTTAGGCTCAGGCCCGCGCAGCCGAAGTCCGGTGATGCGCACGTTGGGGCCTGTCGTCCTGATCAGCGGGCGGGTCTGGAACGCATCGCTGAATATAATCGCCCCGGGTGAGCCGTCCTGCCCACGGTTGCCGGCCAGCGTAATCCCCTCGGGAATCTCGATGACGGTCTTCTCGATGTAGGTGCGCACGGTAAGGTCTATCTCGACGTCTCCGGCCAGATAGACTACCTGGCCCTTCTTTGCTTTCTTGAGGGCGGCCAGAAGCCCGTTCAGCGTCCGGGGCCGGTAGTCGCCCTTTGTTACGACCTTCTTGTATCCCGCGCCTCCGCCGATAGGCCCGCGGGCGTCCGGCCTGGCGCCGTATATCTTCCCACCGATCACCACCCAGGTCCGGGACGGTCCTTTTTGCCTGGAAGTGACGCTCTTCGAGTCCTTTACGCTATCGGCCTCGACAGGAACCTGATAGAACATCAACCCGCCCAGAATCACCACGAACGCCCCGAGAACCGCTGCTCTGAATCTCACATAAGCACCACTCGACTGCCGGTCCGACTGCGACTTGAAATCATCCGAATTCAGTTTTGGCTCTGCCATAACGAACACTCCTGTTGTCTGCAAAGACAGTATAACCTTCGGCCCGGCGTCCTGCCAGTGCTCCGTCCGAGCAAAAAAGCGGGGTGGCGCTTTCGAGCCGATGGTTTCCCCGGCGCCGAGGCGGATTAGCAAAGATATACTGAAGGAAAAACGCGCCGAATGCGGACGGGAGATTGTCGCGACAGTGTCACGACAATTGAGTTGGAGTCATTTTGTCGCCATCATTCCACTGGAAGACGACCTTCAGCGGTTGCTTGGCCGTGGCGGACGCCTGTCACGGCCAAGCCTCCGCTACGCTCCGGCTTGACCGTGCCACCCAACTAATTCGTCAAATCAGGTGTTGGGGAGTGCTACGGTTTGCTCAGCGGTTTTGGGCTGGTCAGTGCGGTGGTTTCTTTTGTGCCGACGCGCATGTCCATCGGCGTGCCGAAGTCGCGGTGGTCGAGGTATTCGCCGGCGCCGCCGGCGACACGTCCCAGCGCGAAGCCCAGGAAGGCAAGGTCGGCCGCCCGCTCGAACGTTATTGACCTGTCCCGCAGCCTGCCCCAGGCGATCCCCATCCAGACCGACGCGATGGCAGCATCGAGGTTGACGGCCCAGACCTTCCTCGCCGCCCCGACCTCGTACATCATCCCGGCCAGTTTGTGATAGAAATCGAGGAAGATGTTGTATATTCCCTTCTCGGTCATATATGCCGAGATAACCCGTTCGCGCGGGTCGTAGTTGACATCCTTTGTGTTGAAGACGGGATGTCCCAGGCAGGGGATACGTTCGTAGTCCAGGCCGGCATCTTTCCTGGCGTCCTTGGTCTTCTTGAAATCCTTGGCCGTCTTGAGCGCCATCGCCTCGATGTCCAGTCCGTGGTCCGGGTCGTAGGGATCGTTCATCGGCGTTTCCCTGAAGACATTTGCCAGGAACTTGACGGCCAGTCGTCCGTTTCCGCCGTGGAAATCGCCTATCGCCGCCAGTGTTGCGATCATCGCCGTATTGGGCGAGTTGCCCGCCGAGGCCGACAGTTTCGCGCCCTGGGCCGATATCGTCCCCGGTCCGTTGGTCAGCGCCGCGATAAGGCACATCTCGACGAGTCTCGGCTCGAAATCCTTTTCCGGTTCTTCACCGGTCCAGTAGAGGATGACGGCCTCGGCGAACGAGCGTGTGGCCATCAGTTCGTTGAGGCTCCGCCCGTGTATTCGCGTAAGCGCCCCGTCGTTGCCGGAGGCGTGGGACAGGTTCCGCATCGGTCGCCGGCTGGGTCCCGCACCCAGTTCGGATTTTATCAGCCTCTTGAACTGACCGCCCCAGGGATCGGGTATCTTTCCGGGCGTGAGGATCAGCCGGGAGGGGATTCGCTTTCCCCAGTCGCGCATGTTGACGAACCAGGGATTCAGCGTCATTTTTCGTTTGACCGGCGTATCGCGTTCGACGCCCAACATGCGGTAAATCAACTGCACCGCAGCGGGTATATAGTGCAGGCTGCGGACCCTTATGCCCCTTTTCAGGGCCGATTCCAGTTCGCCGCTCTTGCGGTAGCGTTTTTCGTTATCGAACGGTTCGATGCCGAAATATTCATCGAACGCCGCCGACTTCGCCGAGGCACTTGTGGCGCCGCCTTCGACGACCGCGCCGGCGTGACCGAGCGATACCGACCGTCCTTCCAGTGCGCCGCCGGCGACATAGACCACCATCGGCTTGGTGAATCCGCCGTTTTGGGCCAATTCCAACGCCTCTGCCTCGTAAAGCCCGCCCGGCTCGACGTACAGGACGACCACCCTGGTGTCGGCGTCCCGGTCCGCCAGGGCCAAAAAGTCTTGCAGCGGAGTCAGGATAAGCGAGTCCTTTCCCGTAGAGATGCCGAACGACGTGCCTATGCCGGCCGACATCAGGTACGAGGCGATGGTGTTGACCATGTTGCCGGAGTTGGAGATGATTGTTGCGCTTCCGGGTATGAAACTCTCTGCCGGTTCGTTTCCGCCGACCGCCCCGACCCGCACATTGTCGTGAGTGTTGATTATTCCGAGCGTGTTGCATCCGATGATGTCGATGCCGGCCGCCTCGGCGAGATTGCGTATCTTGGCCGTTACCTCAACCGAGACGTGCTCTGTGATCACGAAGATCGTCTCGACCCGTCCGGCGCTGTAGGTAATGGCCTCCTTGACGTCGCCATAGACCGCCTGTGGGGGTGAATAGACCACGATCTTGTTGGGATGCTTTTCCGGCGGGACGCCCTTCATCAGGTCGGCGCAGTTGGCGAAGACGGGTATGTCGTCGCCCTTGGGGCAGGCAATCGTCTGCCCGCCTTTGCCCAGCGCCCATCCGCCGACGATGTTGTTGCAGTAGGCCTGGGAATCAACCGAGACCCTGGAGGCCTCGCGACCGGTAACGTTGCTGACGGCTACGCAATCGGATTTCTTCAGCAGGTCCGAAAGTGTCTTTGCTCTCACGGTTTCTGCTCCTGTTTATAACCGTTCAGGCCTTTGCAATCGTCGCAGAAGAAAAGAGCAAGTCAGGCACACGAAATGAAAAAACAATTC
>DAOVFI010000208.1 GCA_030673005.1 Planctomycetales bacterium | reverse complement strand
ATTGTGATGACGCCCGTGAGTTTGCCCTCCGCATCGGTAACGGGATAAGACATCGCATCCGTCTCGGCGATGGTGTGGAGGATGTCGGCGAGCCTGGTGCTTTCGGTAAAGGTCGGGCTGGTGCGGTCCATCACGTCGCTGACCTTGTAGGATTGCACAAGGTCTTCTTCGGTAACGTTCAGCCCCACTTCGCCGGCTTTTTTGACGGCTATTTTCACGCACGGCGGGCCGATAATCTCGGCGATGAAGGTCGCGGCGGCGACAATCGCTATGACCACCGGGCCAATGGTATCGGGAAACTTGATGCTCGCCACGATCGACAGGCCCACCGCCACGCCGGCCTGGCTGAACAGACACATTCCCAGATACTTTCGTACCGCGGGCGCCGCGCCGGCAAGGCGCGCCCCGAGGTTCGCCCCGATCATCTTGCCGGTACCCATTCCGACGAGATATGGCACGACGAGTATCCACATCCACGGCTCCATCCCCTGTATGTGCAGGCGTGCGCCGGCGATTACGAAGAACAGGACGTAAATCGGCGGTGCGAACCGCTCGACTATCTGAAAGGTCTCCCGGCTGCGGCGGGGCGCGAGGTTGGCCAGCGTTACGCCAAGCGCCATTGCCGCAAGAATCCGGTCAAGCCAGATCGCCGTAGCCGTCCCGATTACCAGCGCCATTACGCCTATGATGAACGCCAGCGCCTTGTCGCGGTCCCGAATGCGGCGGAGGATGTAATTAAGCCCGAACCCCGCAGCCACGCCCAGCACCGCCGCTCCTATCAGTTCATAGGCGGCAAAGCCCAGCGCGCCGATAAGAGTCTCTGAACCGTCGCCGATGATTTTTCCGGCAATGCTCGCAGCGATACTGAACAGAATAATCGCCAGCGCATCGTCCATCGCCACGATTGCGAAGATGGCCGTGGTCAGCACGCCGCGCGTCTTGAATTCCCACAGCACGTTCGTCGTCGCCGCCGGGGCGGTCGCCGATGCTATCGAGCCGAACACGATGCCCAGTGCGATGGAATTAGCCGTTCCCAGGCCCAGAAGCATGCCCACGACGCTGATAAGGATACTGACGAAAAGAAATGCGCCGGCGCCCTCTGCGAAGAGGATCGCCAGAAACTGCCGGCCGTACTTCTTGAAAATGTCGCGGTGCAACTCGCCGCCGATCATGAAACCGATTATGCCGAGAGCGAAAAAATTGAATGACTGGAGGTCCTCGATCGCTTTAGCGTCGATGAACCGCAGACCGGATTGACCGACGGCTACGCCGATCGCGATGTAGCCGACTACCTGTGGGATGTGCAGACGCTGGAAGACCTTTGCACCGACCGTCCCGAAAAGGATTGCAAGCCCGATGACCAGAAGCGTTGGAATATGCGTCTGGACAGGAACGGCTGCAATGGCAAAAGTCATATCCTGCCCTCTGTGAGAAACGTGGCATGGCCGTCTCGACCATTATTACAGGCTACAATGATTAAATTCACACTTTGCCCTCGGTGAGAATACGATACACCTCGGCTTGGTCTTCCGCCTCGATAATCGCCATGCGAACGTCGTCCTGCTTGAGGACGTTGGCTACCCTGGCGAGGAGTCGGATGTATATTTCATGCCGACCCTGCGGGGCGGCGATAAGGACGATTATGTGAACGGGTTTGTTGTCAAGGCTCTCGTAGTCGGCGATTCCATCGCGGCTGACACCCACAGCCACGGCTGCGTCTGCCAAACCTGTCAGTCGCACGTGCGGGATGCCAAGCCCCTGCCCGATACCGGTGCTCATCATCTTCTCCCGCTCCCAGACCGCTTTGAGGAGTTCCTCCTGATCGACCTTTTCGCTGAAGTCGTCCGCCGCGACCACCATTTCACTCATGGCCTGTGACTTCGTCGAACCATTCAGAATAATCACATGCTCGACGGTCAGATAATCCGATAACTTCATCCTCAACTCCCTGCTGCTTCCGGAACTATCAAAACCATCATTATATCCCTTTATATCATTGATTGTCCAGCATCATCACGCACAGATAGACTGGACCAGACCGTAGCGGAAGCCCACCTTTATTCTTCATCGAATTTGAGAACAAATGTGGCTACACATAACCTTTTTGGTCCGACAGCGACGAGTCGGAGAATGCCGGACTTGTTGATTGTGCCCTTCCAGGCCTTATCGGCGGGTAACTCACCGGCAGGTTTGAAGGCGAAAGTTGCATTTGCCCGGTGGAACCGTCCGCGTGCGCCGGTCTTGTCGAATCGACCGCCGACAGCGGGTAAATTCTGCCGGTCCGGGCGGAAGCCTACGTAAAGCCTGGTCGCGCCCTTCGGTTTGCGAACCTTCCAATGCCAGACGTCGCCGCGACGATCTATATTGACTGTAAGGCGGTCCGGTAACGGCAGGACAGTGGCCGGGTCGCCCAGCAGTGCATACATCAGAATATGATCGCGGCGAAGTTTTTCGAGTTCGACTTCCTTTCCCAGTTTGCCTTCCACGCCGCGAAGCAAACGCTCGACAAAGGGATTGCGTGTCATTATAGCGCGGCGTTGTGCGTTCAGCCACAGACTTCCGATGCGTTTGTCCGTCCCGCCAAGCGCCTGCATGAGGCACAGGCCTGAGAAGTAGTTCGTCAGGGGATGCGATTCGGTGGTCGCGCCGATGACGGCCACCGGCCCGCCGGGCAGCAGCAGCAGCGACTCTGCCAGGCAGTTGTCGCGCCCGGTGAAGTCGCCTGCGTCGCAGGCGATAATCACCGTGGCCGGGGCTGGTTTCCCGTCGGCGAGTGCGGGGTCGGCGGCGTACTCGATATGCCGGCCTTTGAACTGCATCGAGTAAAAGGCCGAGGTAGAGGCGTGCCCGACGAGGACCGCCATGACGCCGCCGCGCTTCAACTGTTTCGTGAACATTGCCGGCTGGTCCGGCGGCCAGCCGCAGAAGGCCTGGGCCGGGTCGGATGAGATGACCCACAGCCCGGCCCAGGCCGGTCCGTTCGTCCGGGCAACGGCAAGCAGCAGACCCGTAGCCAGGCAGTCGATAACGGGATTGAAGCACGGGCTACCGGCCCAGACCGGCAGGCGAAGGTCGTCCGGCGAGGGCGGCCTGCTCTCGAATGCGATTATCTTGGTCACGACCGTCGCCAGTTGCCGGGCCGTTCGGACCGGAATCCGCCCGACGGGCACGTCCGGAATCAGATCGCCGTCAAGGTCGCCGATCAGCGCGTCGGAGGCGAACGCCTTTCGCTGCGCCGCTCGCCAGCGGTAGAATTTCCGCCGTGGGGACGGGACGTACCAGGGCTGTTTTTCCTGGCCGGGCTGGTCGTCACCGATCAGCAGCACGAACGCCGGCCGGCGCTTCAGTGCGGAGATCGCCTTCGACACCGGCTGGGTGGAGACGACTACCTCGAAGCCGCCCTTTCGCCGCCTGGCCGCAAGTGGTTTTACCGCATCGACAAACATCGGCCTGGTTACCACCAGCCAGACCGGTCCGGCGTCCGCACCGGCAGCGCCCCGCGGAGCGAATACCACCGGAAACACCAACAAAATCAGCGAGAATATCCTCATAATATCTGTAAATAATAATTACAGGGTGGCACGGTCAAGCCGGAGCGCAGCGCCTGCCTGCCGGCTTGCCTACCGGCAGGCCGGTAGGCAGGGAGGCTTGGCCGTGATGACGCCGACCACGGACGCCGACCACGGCCAAGCAAGGTCGAGGCCAAACGGCCTCGACCTTGCTTGGCCGTGCCACCTTATATCAACAACCATTACCCCAGCGTCCAGCCATCGGTTTGCCGTCAAAGCCCGGACATAAACTGGAATATCCTGTCAGGATGCCCCGGCGGCACCTGGTGTCCGAAGTCGGGATATATCGCCAGGGATTTCTTCGCATCGATTTTATTATAAGCGGCGAACTGCGTCGATGGCGGGCAGACAGTATCCATCAGCCCCATCCCCAGCAGCACATCGCCGCGGATTCGCGGGCACAGGTGCTGTACGTCGATGTACCCGAGTTTGACGAACACTTCCTCTTCGCGCTCGTGCATCGGGTCGAACATGCGGAAGTAGTCGTGCAATTCCACGTAGGCGTCCTTTGCCAGGTCGATCTCCCACGTTCTCCGATAGTCGCTCAGGAACGGGTACAGCGCCGCGGCCCGTTTGATCCCCGGCTCCAGGGCCGCACACGCCAGCGTCAGCCCGCCGCCCTGGCTGTTGCCCATCGCACCGACTCGGCCGGCGTCCACGTCGGGCATCTCCATCACGATCTTCGCCATCTGGGCGGTATCGAGAAAAATCCGGCGGAACAGCATCTTTTCCGGCGGGCCGTCGAGGCCGCGAATGATATGCCCGCGCAGCGTGTTGCCCACTACCCCGCCGGCGTCTTCCGACTTCCCGGCCTGTCCCCGGCAGTCCAGGGCCGCTACGGTGAAACCCATCGCGGCGTAGCCGAGTTTATCCATCCAGTCGCCGGAGTTGCCGGAGTATCCGTGGAACATCAGAATGGCCGGGTGCGGCTCGGACTGCTCGACAGGACGGATAACCTTCGAGTGAATCCGAGCGCCGCCGACGCCGGTAAAAAACATATCAAGGCACTCGGCAAAATCCGTCTGGAAATCCGACCGCACCAATTCCACCTCAGGATCGACAGCCCTCATCTCGTCCAGAGCCTTATCCCAGAACTCATCGAAATCTTCGGGGCGGGGGTTCCTGCCCTGATACGTCTTCAACTGCTCCAACGGCATGTCAAACATCAGCGGCATGACTTCTCCTTAAAAATAAATGCACAATAAATATCCGTCATCCCGTTTTCCAAACGGAACATTTTCGACCGAAAGGTTAACGGCACAAACCAACTATCGCAAGCGGGTAGGGTTGGGCGGCGTGTAGAGTATGGAAGATTCTTTTTCCGCCGGCAGGCAGGTGCAGGAAACCTGCCTTCGCAAAGGCTTCCGTCTCCGCTTCGCTTCGCCGAGACAAGTCGGCATGGCAAGCAAAACCTGCACACCTTGCAGACATTTTTCGTTACAATATGGCAGA
>DAOVFI010000511.1 GCA_030673005.1 Planctomycetales bacterium | reverse complement strand
CTGTTAAGTCGATGACCGATTACCGCGTCAACCTGGACATTTACAACGGACCGATGGACCTGCTGCTGTACCTGATCCGCCGGGACGAGATCGACATCCACGACATCCCGATCGCACGGATTACCGAGCAATATTGTGCATACGTGGACACACTTAAACTGCTGGACCCGGATATCGCCGGTGAGTTTCTGGTCCTTGCGGCGACGCTGTTGGAGATTAAGACGCGGATGCTTCTGCCGAGTACTGTCGAGGAACTCGGCGACGAGGAACTCGTCGATCCGCGGGCTGAACTCGTTCGTCAACTTCTCGAGTACAAGGCATTCAAGGACGCCGCCGGCGACCTCCGCGAAGCCGCAGCCGAGCAGTCGCTGCGATTCCCCCGCCGACCCGTCGAAATGCTCGAAGAACCGGAAGGAAAGGATCTTGAAGAAGTCCACGTGTGGGACCTTATCGAGGCGTTCGGCAAGTTGATGACCGCCGTAGGGCACAGCCTCACCGAGGCAGAGATTATCTATGACGACACGCCCATCGAACTGCACATGACCGACATACTCGACCGTCTGGCTCGCGAAGGCAACATGACGTTCCGGCAGGTATTCGCCGGCAGGACTCGTCGCATCGAACTGGTCGGCCTGTTCCTGGCGCTTCTGGAACTTATCCGCCGCAAGAGTTTATACATCGAGCAGGAAGGCCCGTTCGGCGAGATTTACATTTACGCCGGCTCCGTCGCCCCGATGACCGAGAAGCCGCTGGAGCAGGACGAGGCCATTGAGGCGCAGGTCGATGATGCCGCCGCCGGTCAGTACGTCGCCGAACGCCCCACTCCCCCACCAGAGGACCATAACGATGACAGCGGAACAGAAATTGCAGGAACTGGGTCTTGAACTACCGGCAGTAGCGGCCCCGGTCGGGGCGTACGTCCCGACTGTGCAGACCGGAAATCTGGTTTATACTTCCGGGCAATTACCGACCAAAGACGGAAAACTTATCGTCGCCGGTAAGGTCCCCGCCGAGGTTAGTCTTGAGCAGGCCCATGCAGCCGCCCGCCAGGCGTGCCTGAACGCCCTGTCGGCTGTCCGCGCGGAGGTCGGCTCGCTCGACCGGGTAAACCGCGTCGTCCGGCTGAACGTTTTTGTCAACTCGTCGGCCGGTTTTACCGACCAGGCCAAGGTCGCAAACGGCGCAAGCGAACTGCTGGTCGAAATCTTCGGCGAATCGGGAAAACACACCCGCTGCGCCATCGGAGTCGCAGAACTGCCGCTAAACGCGCCGGTCGAACTGGACCTGATTGTGGAAGTCTCGTAGGCTGGGACGTAGCGACTCTGCTTTGCGTAGCGCTTCGCAGAGCAAAGAGCGAAGTCCCGGCAATTTGTCTTCCGGAGTAAACGCCGGGACTCCGCTGCGCTCTGTCCCGGCCTACTTCTGTTGAGGATTGAGGATACGGACATGTCGGTAAGTCGCAAGAAACGCCGTTTTCGGCTATGGACTTCCATCGTCGTGATTTTGTGTTTCGGCGGTGCGGTCCTGTGGCTGATGCGCGAGACGGCTAATCGCCCGGTTACCATCTCGCCGGAGACGACGATACTCACCGGCCCCCTCAGGCCAGACGGGACAGTCGATTACGTCGCAGCCATAAATCAAATCCACGGCAAAGGCGTTACAAAGGAAAACAACGCCGCCGTCCTGCTGATCCGGGCCTTCGGGCCTCGACTGCTCCCCGCCAAGACCCGCAAACAGGCGCTGAAAATGCTGGAGATCGACAACCTGCCGACTGATGGGGATTACTTCGTTTTTCTGGAAGAATACGTCGAGGCAAATCCGTCGCCGACACGCCCTGCTGCCCCACCGACTTCTCAACCGACGACGCAATCGCCACTACACCCCGGCAGTCTCCCACCCCACTGGAATCATCCCGGAGGCGGGTTTGGACCCGGACCCGATCCCCACATGCCTCCCCCGCCACCGGACCCGACAG
>DAOVFI010000126.1 GCA_030673005.1 Planctomycetales bacterium | reverse complement strand
TTGCGGTATTTTCAGATGCCGAATGGTAACACTTCACCCGTATGCAATAAAATCTGCTTTATCCTTGTCTGAAAAGACTTTGCAGGTCCCGCCAGGGACGCCCGGGGCGGATGAAGGGGATAAAAAATGAATGTTGAACCTGCCTGCCGGCAGGCAGGTAATGAACGGGGAATTTTGAATTACGAAGTCAAAAACGAACCTTTTCGCTAAATCTGTTCACTTCGACCCCCACGGGACGTTCCGCATTCGACACCTGCCTACCGGCAGGCAGGTCCCGTGTATCACTGTAAAATGCTTTTCACGCTTCTGCAAACGGCTGAAATGTTACCGTTACGGGATCAGGCGCTTTGGCCCATTTTACCTTTGTTTTTTCGATTTGCGAGGGATTCGACTATTGGGTGTCCTTCCGGCAGGTTGCCGGCGGCGGCTTTTTCCCGGCGGATGGCGTCGTACACTTCCTTGCGGTGCACGGGCACGTGAGGCGGGGCATTGATACCCAGACGAACCTTCTCTCCCCGAATATCCACGATCGTGATCTCGACGTCATCGCCGATCATGATCGTCTGGTCGCGTTGTCTTGAAAGCACGAGCATACGGCGCTCCTTCGCCGGGATGCAGGTTCGGCACTCACCGTCCGAACAGGTCCTGACATCCCATCCATATCTCTATCGGAAAGATAACCCGATAAGGTCAATTATCCGTTACGGAATTTTTTTCTTTTTTCCCGGCGCCAACGCCGACATTACGCATCGTCATTCAGCGGCGCCTATTTTATTAAACCCGCCAAGGCCACCGGGTGTACCCGTTACTTCATTTTTTTCTGAAGCCACTATGCCTGCGTGCTTAACCTTTCTTTATAGCACAATCGGCGTCTATTGTATAGAATGTCCACATGGTTCGTCCCGCTGGAATGTCGGATGCCGAAGCGATCCACGGCCTCATTAATTATTACGCCGAAAAAGGCAGGATGCTTCACCGCAGCCTGGAAAGTATTTTCGAGTCGCTGCGGGATTTCCTTGTCTGTTGTCGGGACGGGAAGGTTCTCGGCTGCGTAGCCGTTCCTGTTTCGTGGAAAGACCTTGGCGAGGTGCGCTCTCTGGCGGTAGCGCCGGACAGCATGGACCGAGGCATAGGCCGGCAACTTATGCAGCAGGCCATCGAAGACGCCGGAGCACTTGGGCTGAAAAATCTCTTTACGCTGACGTACGAGCAGGAGTTCTTCGAAAAGTTCGGCTTCCGCGTCGTGGCCAAAGAGTCCCTGCCGAGCAAGGTCTGGCGCGACTGCCTCTATTGCCCCCGGGCCGACAACTGCGACGAAACGGCGATGATCCTGGAGATTGACTAACGGATTGCAATAATGTTTGCACAGCGCCTCTCAAATTGTAAGAACCAACCGTCGCTGAAGATAAATAGCGGGATTACAGGGATTTTAAGATTATGGGATAAAAATAATTTAGAAAATCCCCGACTACCGGCTAACGGCTACTGCATTGTACGACATTGGATCCTTGATTGTGAAAGACCGCACTAATACCTGGAAACGCCGCCGATGACAGAGCAGGCCAATCCAATTATCCGCCTGAAGGGCGTCCGCAAGACCTTCAACCGGCACGTGGTCCTCGAGGACCTCGACCTGGACATCCAGCGCGGAGAAACGACCGTCGTCATCGGACCCAGCGGGTGCGGCAAAACGGTCCTGCTGAAACACATCGTCGCCCTGCTGCGACCCGACAAGGGAAAGGTCTTCTTCGACGGCGTGGACATCACGCACCTGTCGGAGCGACAACTCGTGCCGATTCGCAGCCGAATCGGATTCCTCTTCCAAAGCAACGCCCTGTTCGACTCGATGACGGTGGCCGAGAACATCCACTTCCCGTTGATCGAGCACAAAATCCTCTCGAAGCAGGAATTACAACATCGCTGCTCGCGAGTGCTCCGTCTTGTCGGCCTGGACGGGTTGCAGGAGAGGATGCCCGAAGAACTGTCCGGCGGACAGAAAAAACGCGTCGCCCTGGCGCGGGCGGTCGCCCTGAACCCCGAGGTTATCCTGTACGACGAACCGACGACCGGACTTGACCCGATTCGCGCCGACCTGATAAACGAGTTGATTCTGAAACTCCAGACCGAGCTGAGGACGACCGCCCTGGTCGTTACCCACGACATGGACTCCGCCCGGAAAGTGGCCGACCGAATCGTGATGCTTTATAACGGCAGAATCCTCGCCGACACCACACCGGACGGGCTTCGCGAGATAACCAACGACGTGGTGGTCCGATTCGTTGACGGCCAGGCCACGCCCGAAGAACTGAACGAACTGAGATACGGACATACCGTTGAAGGGAACGATCATGACAGAAAAGAGACGTAGCATGCTTGTGGGGGCAACGGTTATGCTGGCGTTGATTATCCTGGGCGGGATGATCATCATCTTCCGCGAGTTGCCCGCCTTCGTTCGCCCCGGATACGAATTGCGGTTCACGCATTGGGATACCGGACCGGTCCGCGAAGGGTCCGACGTGCTGCTGGCGGGTATAAGGATCGGGCGGGTCTCCGAGATAACGTTTACCGAAGGCAATGCCCGCAAAGGTGTTACGATCATCGCCACCATCGACCAGGACGTCAGCATCCCCGGCAACGTGAACGCCTACTTCCGCAGCGGCGGATTCGCTGGCGGCGGCGCGATCGAACTGTCTTCCGACAGAAAATCTCCCGGTTCGGAACGAACCGACCCCATTACCAAAGGCCTGCTGGCGTGGCTGCCCAAGGACAACGCATTTACAATGAAGGTCGGCTGGCGCCCGGACGGAGGCATCGGACCTATATCGGGAAAACTGGTCAAAGAAATCCGCGAAGCGATGTGCAGTTTCAAGAACCTGGCCGACTCGCTGGACACCTTCTTAGCCCCCCCGCCGGCACCGCCGACCGGCGCCGCCACAAGCGCCCCATCGGCTACTACCACCACAACCGCCCCCGCGACACCCCGTCCCAAAGCGCCGCCGAATTTGCAGACCACTATTGCCAAACTCGACGCCGCTCTGGACGCAATCGCCAAAAACCTCGGCGACAAGGAAAACCAGGCAAATTTCAAGGCCGCACTGGCGAATCTCAACACCGCCGCAGCCGCCTCGGTCGAGGCAATGAAAGGCCTGAAGACAATGGTTGATGACGTCAAGGGCACAATGGGCGACGTATCCGGGGCCGCTAAAGCGGCTTCAAAGCGTTTTGATGATCTTATGACGCACCTGATAAACGACGCCGACCGCCTCGCCAAAGTCCTGACCTCGATGCACCGCATCACCACCAAAATCGACAAGGGACAGGGAACGGCAGGACGCCTTATTAACGACCCCGCCTTGTACGAAAACCTCGTCAACGCCGCAAAACAACTCCAGACCACACTGGATTCACTGCAACTACTCCTGGACAAGTGGAAAAAGGAAGGAGTTCGTTTAAAGGTGAAGTAGTCGTACGCCGTGGCATGGCCGTCTCGGCCATGTTTTCTTTATCCACGGGCGAGACCTTGCCTACCGGCAGGCAGGCGCCCGTGCCACTCTACCGGTTGTCTTTCGTTGCAGGTTGAGTTTTGCTCTTCATGGCCGGTTTGCTTCTGGGAGTCGGTTTTTTTCGCGGCGTGGTGTAAGATCGCGTTACGTCCGTCGCGGGCACCCACTGGATCGACATGTTCCATACGAGCGGGAAAGACGTCCCCGTCTTCCTGAACGACGTGGCGTAAATGCGATGGAACCATACTCGCGAGTCGGCGGCAGTGTAACATTTCTTCGTGAACCAGGCATTGTCCAATCCCCTCGGCTCGGCTGAACCTAAATGGTGCCATTGCCCGTCCCATATCTCCGTCCAGTTGTGGTTGCCGGCCCGGCCGGGGCGTTTGCCGTGCCTGTCGGGCTTCCACAGCGGAATCCCCGCCAACCTCGCCGGTATCCCAACGGCCCGGCAGGCATCGACCAGCAATATCGACAGGCCCGTACAGGAAGCGAATTTCGCTTCGACGGATTCATACGGGCTTTGGTCAGGCTTGGGGCGCTTGGTCGCATGGTATTTCACGTCCAGGGCCTTGAAGATTTCCCTGTTCAGCAACATCGCCGCCTCGCCGGGCGACTTGCACTTCCACGCCATGGCGGAAAATCGGTCGTAAAAATCCTTCCGCCAGTTGTCCCGCCGCTCGTTGGCGCTCGCATACGGCAGTATGTCGTTAAAAAACAACGATTCGGGAATCTGCTTGCTCCACGGGGCGGTTTTGCGGGCCTTGAAGGCGTATTTAATGTTGTCCAGCAGGAATTTCGCGCTCAGCGCCTTCAGGTCGCAATCCGGCATATTCGCTATCAGGAATGCAGCCGCTTTTCGCTGGTCGGCGGGAACGGACCGGATAACCGAGATGAGTTGGCTGCGGTTTTTTCCCGCCTTGGAAAGGGCGATAAGCACGCCCGAGCGGGTCTGCTCCGGCAGCAGAGCAACGGCCCGGCGGTTCTCATTCAGCGCCGCCAGAGCCTTGCCGTCGGGACGGACAAGCAGTTTGGCCTTGAAGACGACCTTAATCTGCTGTCCCTTCTTAAACTCACCCTTCAGCGGCAGCAGGATGAAATTGTCGGTAACGACCGGCTTAAGATCGGCGCCTTCGATGATCTCGATGTCTTTGACCCGCCTCGGCAGCAGCGCCGTGACGTGACGTTTGCGCCCGCCGGACCATTTGCCGTCTTCGTTTGTCGTTACGGTGAAGGTGTAGGTTCCGCCGGCGACGGTGAATTTCTGGCTCCACGGCAGCGTTCGCCGCTTCAGGCGCGCATCCCAGGCAGGATCGCCATAGACGACCGTCGTATCGCGCTCCCACAGCAGGCCGACGGCGTCGCGGTCACTTACGCGCCTGCCGGAAGCGTCCTTTTTGGTCAGGTTGTGGCGCTCCGTCATGTCTCGCATCGCCCTGCGATTCCGCCGCACGTTATAGTCCTCGACTATGGCGTTCACGGCCTTGGGATATTCGGTCAACATTCGATACAGCAGCGACTGCTGATTGAAATAGAACGACTCGACCACGTTGAATCGTCCCGGCTGGTTGACCAGCAGGTGCACCATTCCCCAGCCCATGTGCCCGTACCATTGCGTGGCGATGTGTGCGAACATCTGATGCGCCCCGCCGGAGTGCATCCACGCCAGGGCCATGCAGTCGCGACTGGGGATCAGTCCGATAAGGCAGTTTCCGACGGCCAGGTATGCTTTGGGGTTTGGCGAGTTGATGTCGTATCGTTTGCCGGTGGTATCCAGTCCGAAGAGTTGCCCGTCCTTGCAGCGGAACTGCCCGCCTCTGACCCGGTATCCAGCCTGCCAGTCTTTTGTCGTGGCGTGCCCGCTGGTGAAGAAGCAGTCGGTTTTTGTGTTGTTCAGCGCATCGACCATTTTCTTGATGCCGTCGGGTTCGCATTTCGCTTCTTTTTCTTCGCCGCCTTTGGGTTTTATCCACATCTTCCCCTTTGTGCCTTCGGCGAACCGAAGACCTGAATCGAACGGCCTGATGGGCGCTGACGACGTGCCGCTGACGGACCGCCGGAGTACCAGCGGGCCGGCGTGTCTGGCTATCCGAAGCGCGTCGGCAGTGTTGTATCCGGTCAGGATGGCCCAGAGCGCGTCTTCGTACGGGTCGTCGTCCAGTTTTCGGATCATGTGGTGGATATTGACCATGTAAGGCCGATTGATTTCTTCGGGCGTGGCGACGAAGCAGACGTAATCCGGCATCCAGGCCGACAGTTCCGTCAGTGTCTCGCGGACATCCGAGAGATACCGGATTACCTGGCCGTTGTGTTTCTTGCGGAGCGCATCGACCACCTTCCGCCATTCGGCATCGGCGGCGGTTGCCCGGCTGACGACAATCGCATAGATTTTTGCCGTTGATTTGCCGGCAACAGCCGGCTTTTTTGCGGGCTTGGCAGACGCCTTGGTGGTTTGTCCCTGCGCCGTCTGACAGACAAGCCCAAGGAAAACCGCCAGAACAAAACTCACAGTCAACATCGTGCGACGTACAGTCATTCTCTTCTCCAAAGGATTCCAGGTAATAATTCGCTTCCCCCATAATACCGTAGCGAAGACTTGCAAGGAATGAAAGTGTCATTTTTTCCTTGGCGAAAACGCAACTTGCCGTATAATGGTCAAAATATAAGTCGAGGCGTTAACTTACGGAGGTTGTCCCGCTTTGCCATTCGGGGTTGTTGCTTTGCGATAAGGGGACGGACTTCCTTTCGATTTCAGTTGTGATTGTGCGACTATGATTTTTTTCAAAACGGTTGGGGTGAACAGGAATAAAAGGAGCAAAGTGATGAACAGGAACCTGTCGTTAACTTTATGTATCGGGCTTGTCTTTATGATTGTCCTGCTGTGTTCGACCAATCAGGCCCGAGGCGCGACCCGCACCTGGACCGGTCCTGCCGGTGGCGACTGGAACGACGGGAATAACTGGACCCCCGCCGGCTACCCGGACCCGTCCGACATCCTGATGGTTCTTTCCGGCTCGCCGCAGGCCATTTGGGGCAATACAACCGACAACGGCGGATCGATCACAGTCAGCGGCCACGCCACGTCCGCCTATTTTCAGAACCTATTCATTGGCGATGCGGGCGCCGGCGCGTTGTATATCGAAAACGGCAGCAGTGTTTCAAATGATTCCGTCAATATTGGCGGCTGGTCCGGAGGCCACGGAACGGTTACTGTTACAAGCGGAACGCACAGCATCGAGGAGTGGATGGGCATCGGCAGCCAAACCGGCTCGTCGGGCGAATATAATCTCCAGAGTGGGTTGCTGTCGGGAGGGCCGGGAGCGTCTTTGGTGATTGGTGTTCACGGTTCAGGAATCTTCAAACAGGCCGGTGGTAATGTTACGTTTGATGGCAGGGGCCTCCTCGGCGAACAAGTCGGATCGTCGGGCACATACGATTTACAGGATGGGTTACTGTCGTTCCGGTTTATGAATCTCGGTTATAAAGGGACGGGAACGTTCACACAAACCGGCGGGACAGTTACGGCTAATGAGTGGATGGGTCTCGGTAACGAACC
>DAOVFI010000351.1 GCA_030673005.1 Planctomycetales bacterium | reverse complement strand
CGGCGAGTTTACAAGCCCCGCCCGACCGGCGGGCCGGAGCAAGGAGAATCCTTATGTTCATAAAGAGCAGACCCGCCATCGCAGCGGCGGCAGTTATTGTCATCGCGTTGATGATTCCGTTCCTGCATTTGCCCGGAAGCGACTTGCAGGATACTTCGATTGCCTGGGGTGATGTCGTCAAGGCCACGAATCAGGTGGAGCAGATTCACATCACCGCCTTCATTCAGGAGAACGACAAAAATGTCAAATTAGACATGTACTATCGCCGGCCCGGCACCTGGCGGGCTCACTGCAAGGGCTTCATCCAGTTCGTCGAGAATGGCAAGAGCCGATTCTTCAATATCAAAGAGAAGAAATTTACCAAAACCCACTTTAGAGGCCTACCGCCTTCTGGCGCCAAAGGGATGATCGTGGAAAAGGACATCCTCAACGGCGTTTTGCGGTTTTTTTTCAGAGATAAAGTTCCACCAGGTACACCGGTCAAGGCCTCTGTCCAGGTGCTTGGAGCCGACATGGAAGTTTTCGACTACGCCAACGACCCAAAGGAACGCTGGTTGCGGATATGGGTGCTGAAAGAATCCCGCCTGCCGCTACGTATGAAGACCTACTCGCCCTTAAGCGACGAGTCAATACTGGTTCTGTTCGATTATTCCGACCCCCAACCGGCAGCCTTTTTCGATCCAGACAAGTTCCTCAAGCAGGTCAAGGAAACCAGGCCCGAAAAACCGCGAGAGTTTCACGCCACAGGCATGAAACTCGCCGAAGGCCGCAAGCCCCGCAGCCCTAGGGAAATCCACAAGGTGCAAGGCGGTTACAAGTCGCCGAAATTCGTCGAGATCGTCGCCAACAAAGCCGGCGACTTGCTGATAGTCGCCATCGACCCGCGAAACAAATCCCCCCGCGGCTATAGCGTTCCAGGAACCTACAGCAGGGAATTGCGGGACAATTGGGGCAATCTGTACAGGCGTTTCCATTGCCACTGGGGTATTGAAAGCCGACACCGGCCCATCACCAAATACATGTATTACACGCCTATCGGCCCAGTCCGCCGGGGCGAAGGCAAGCACACTATCACGCTTCTGTACTCGGTGTGGGGATACGCCCATCACATAGGCGGGGATCATATCGTCAGTAAAGAGATTGTGGACATCCCTGATCCCACTACTGGGGAGTCGCTCCCGAAATGGCTGAAAGATTCCGACTTCGCCTCAAGCAAGCGAAACGCATTGGAGAATTACCTTCTCGGGAACGGAGATACCTGGCTGAAGCAGTTGGACTACGTGGAGAGCCAACTGCACGCCCGGCCCGAATCGGGCAAACTGATGGAATGGAAGATGCAACTGCTGAAAAAACTAGGCGAAGAAGAACTGGCCTACGAGTTCTTCGAGAAAACAGCCAAAGACAAGGCTGTCGCCGAACCATTTCGCCATTTCTGCTACGGTAGCATGTTGTCCGATTACATGCAGCGCCTGTGGCGGGCGGGACGGCAGAAAGATGTCCTGGCGATTATCGAGAAAATTCGGGCCGCTAAGACCGCAATGCTGGCCGGCGTTGCCGGTGCGAAACATCATGAAATCAGGCACGTCAAAAGCCTGATTGAGCAATCCCCATTGCCGATGTGGTTCGAAGCGCCCAAGGCCATCAAAGACCTTGAGGCGGGCAGGAAGCCCACACCAAAGATCGAACAGATCGCCCGCAGCGAAGACGGATGGGTGTATATAATCATCCGGATACCGGACGTGAAACGCAAACCACAGCATGGTCATGGTCAGCCTGTTTGGGAATGGCCGCGGATCGAGCCTAAGAGCACCTGGGAGAAAAAGGGCAGCTGGAAGAGGAAGAATCAGATTATCTTAACAAGCAAAGGCCATGGCGAAATGCTTAATCTCCTCTTCAATCCGGTCGTAGCCGTCCATCGCCACAGAGAACTGCGCCTGTCGTGGAGGCTCGACGTGAAGGTCCCGCCGGCAACGGCAAAGACCGCCGAGGAACTGGAGCAGCAATTCCCTAAGGAGTGGTTCTCGAAGCCGGAAGGATCGACAACCAAACCCGCCTCGGCTTACGATCAGGCTAAGCAAACGGCCTATAAACTCCGCAGCGAAGGCAAATACGAGCAGGCCATGCAATGGTACAAAAAGGCCCTTGCCCTGCCGATCCCGAAAAGACACAAGAAAGAGAAACTCGACCAGTTCCTGAGACAAAGAGGCCGATTCTGGATGCGTTTGGACGTGGCCCGCTGCCTTATCGGACTGGAGCGTTACGACGAAGCCTGGCAGTATCTGGATAACGTCAAAAAAGACGTGGAAGGCAAAAAGGTCTATCCGCTGCTGGATCCTGCCCGCTGGTTGGGCCGTATATTCATGGGTGTCCGGGCCTCCATTGCCGCGAAGATGATCGACGCCGGTCAGTTGGATCGGGCCGAGGCTCTGCTGAAGAAGATCGACCGGGACCGGCCCGACTTCCGCCGGTTCGACAATCTGTATTCCCGCAAGACGACCGATCCGACCGGAACCCGTTCGTGGCAGGAACGCAGCTCCGCCGTTAAAAAATGGAACGGGGTCGATAGCGCCTGGTGGAAACTCCGCAAGGCCCGCAAGGCTCTGAAAACCCCGAAATAATCGCGGGATGGTGGCACGGCCAAGCAATTTGAGGTTTATTTGATAAAACCTCAAATTGCTTGGCCGTGATGCCACCGAACCACGGCCAAGTCTTCGACTTGACCGTGCCACCAAGACCCGGCAATTTTATGCGCAAGAGAGTACCAGGTGAAAGTTACCGCCGACGGCTTTACTGTACTGCGATGATGGCTTGTCGTCGGCGTGGGCCGTCGAACTCGCAGAAGTAGATTCCCTGCCAGGTCCCCAGCACCAGCCGCCCGTCGTGGACGAAGACGGATTGCGAACAGCCCACCATCGAACTCTTGACGTGTCCGGCCGAATTGCCCTCGGCGTGTCGGTAGAACGATTGGTGCCTCGGTACGGCGGCGTCCATCGACGCGAGGAGGTCGTGAACGACCGACGGGTCGGCGTTCTCGTTGATGGTTACGGCGGCCGTCGTGTGCGGTACAAAGACCGTTACAACGCCGTCGGACAGCCCCATTTCGCCGACGGCCTCGACCACGCGGTCGGTGATGTCAATCATCTCGTCCCGACTGCTGCTTTGAATTTCAATTGTCCTGGTTTCCATGGCG
>DAOVFI010000185.1 GCA_030673005.1 Planctomycetales bacterium | reverse complement strand
CGATCTCCCGGCCGGCGACGGTGATCTTGACAGTTTCAGTCTTGCTGATTGCCCCGACGGTGCATTCACTGGCGCAGGCCATGCACCTGTCGCAGAGCGGCGGGCCTTCGTAGAGCGGATCCGGCTCGAGGGGCGCGTCCGTGAGGACAGCGGCTAGGCGCTGGCGCGGCCCGAATTCGGGACTGAGGAACATCTTGCTGTATCCGATCTCGCCGAGTCCCGCGCAGAACGCGGCGATCCGGAGGTGGACGAAGACGTCGGGCGCGGGCTTGTCTGGCGAGACGGGTTGGCTCCAGCCTTCCCTGACCAGGTCCGTCTTATCGGGGTTCTGGCCGCTTGGGTCGGTGGCGCTCCAGGGGAAATTGTTGGGCAGGGGAACGGCCTCGTAGCCGTTGTCTTCGAGCATCTTGCAGAAGTTCCAGAGCACCATTGGCTGTTGGACGAAGTTGATCCCGGCGTAGCCCATCCCGGCGTAGGCCACGTAGAAGGTTCCCTCCTCGATCCCGCGGAGGCATCCGCGAAATATCCGGAAGCCCATGACGATCATCGCCTTCGCGTCGGGGAAGATATACCGCGGGTCGCACTGGCGCGGGGCGCCCTCGAAGCGGTCCATCGAGGCTATCCCCACGATGTCGGCGCCGCACTTCCTGGCAAATGCCTTTACTCTTCCTGCGGTTAGCATCTCTCTTTTCCTTTTACTCTTGTATTTGATATGCACATCATATCCCCGGATGTTGCTTATTCGCCAATGAAAAAAAAACGATAAATAACGTGTGTCTCTGCGCGCCCGGCGGCGGCAGGCCATAAGGGCAGTTAACACGACAGATTGCGGGATAAGGATTTGACGTTACAACCACGTAAAGATTTCGGCCTGTACGATTCCGGGCGCGAGCACGACGCCTGCGGCATCGGCGCGATTGTCAACATCGACGGCGCCCGAAGCCACCATATCCTCGAACTGGGCAACCGGATCGTCTTAAACCTTCAGCACCGGGGGGCCTCCGGCAGCGACGAGACCACCGGCGATGGGGCGGGGATACTGTTCCAGATCCCCCACGAATTCTTCGCCGCTGAAGCCGGCGGGTGCGGCTTCGACCTGCCCGAGCCGGATCGCTACGGCGTGGCGATGGTCTTCGCACCGAAAGACCCGAACATCAGCCGAAAGTGCGAGGAAATCCTCGATAGCGCCGTCGCCCACTACGGCCTGAAGGTGCTGGGACGGCGAGACGTGCCGGGAGACGCCACCTGTCTGGGCGATCTGGCGCGTGCGGCAGAGCCGTCAATATCGCAGGTGTTCATCGACGGGGCGGGGCGCGACGGCGATACGCTCGAATGCGCTCTCTACATGGCGCGCAAGCGGGCAGAACGACTGGCGGCAGAACAACTCGGCGAGCAGGCGTCCGATTTCTACATCGTCTCGATGTCGGCAAGGACCGTCTGCTACAAGGGCATGTTCCTCGCGCCGCAGTTGTTCGGATACTATCGGGACCTGTCCGACGGGCGGGTCGTCTCGTCGGTGGCGCTTGTCCACCAGCGGTACAGCACGAACACGTTTCCGAACTGGCGCCTGGCCCAGCCGTTTCGCTACATCGCCCACAACGGCGAGATTAACACCATCAGCGGAAACGCCAACCGTATGGCGGCGCGGGAGCACCTGCTTGGGTGCAAACGCTTCGGTCCGGACATAAGCGACCTGCTCCCGGTCCTCACGCCCGACGGCAGCGACAGCGCCAAGTTCGACAATGTGCTCGAATTGCTGGTCCGCGCGGGACGATCCGTCCCTCACGCGATAATGATGATGATCCCTGAGGCCTTCGGGCCGAGTTATCACATAAGCACCGATAAGCGGGCATTTTACGAATATCACGCAGCCGTCATGGAGCCGTGGGACGGTCCGGCGGCAATGCTGTTCACCGATGGGAAATTAGTCGGCGGGACGCTCGACCGGAACGGGCTTCGCCCCGCACGCTACACGGTTACCACCGACGGGCTGGTAGTGCTTGCCAGCGAGGCGGGCGTTATCGAACTGCCGGACGAGAAAATCCGCTCCCGCGGGCGCCTCAAGCCCGGACGGATGTTCCTGGTCGATACCGAAGGCGGGCGCGTCATCCTGGACAATGAGATTAAGGGACGAATCGCCCGCCGCAGGCCGTATCGCAGATGGCTGATGCAGAACCACATCGAACTGCGCGGACTGTTCGCAGCCGCCGAGAGCAAACCGCCCGATCTGAAGACTCTGCGAAAGAGGATGCAGGT
Source organism: Planctomycetales bacterium (assembly GCA_030673005.1). Lineage (GTDB taxonomy): Bacteria > Planctomycetota > Phycisphaerae > SM23-33 > SM23-33 > DAOVFI01. Next base: position 3,183 of record DAOVFI010000185.1, on the reverse strand, counting down.
GTTCGGATATACCCGCGAAGATCAGCGGATGATCCTCATCCCGATGGCCGTCAACGCGCAGGAACCTATCGGTTCGATGGGCGCCGACACGCCGCTTGCGGTGCTTTCGGCGCGGGCGAGGCTGCTGTTCGATTATTTCAAGCAGATGTTCGCGCAGGTAACCAACCCGCCGATTGACCCGCTGCGCGAGGGACTGGTGATGTCGCTGATGAGTTTCGTCGGCCGGCAGCGCAACCTTCTGGACGAGACGCCGGAGCATTGCCGACAGTTGAAACTGCCCCACCCGATCCTGACGAACGACGACATAACCCGTCTGCGGACGGTCAGGCGTAACGATTTTCAGGTCGCCGTCGTCGATGCCCTGTTTGACGCCGATGACGCCGACCCCGCCGTCGCACTCCGGCGTGGGCTGGACGAACTTATCGACGCCTGCGCCGCAGCCGTCGCCGGCGGCGCGTCGCTGGTCATTATCTCCGACCGCAACTTCAGCCGGACGCGAGCGGCCATACCGAGCCTGCTGGCGACCTCGGCGGTCCATCACGGGTTGATAAAACGCAGACTCCGCTGCCAGGCCGGGCTGGTCGTCGAAACCGGTGAGGCACGCGAAGTGATGCACTTCTGCTGCCTCTGCGGATACGGCGCAAACGCGGTCAATCCGTACCTGGCCTTCGAGATACTCAGCGACCTTCAGGCCGACGGCGAGATGCCCGACGAGATCGAACCGGACCAGGTCGTCGATAACTACATCGCCGCGATAAAAAAAGGCATCCTCAAGACGATGTCGAGGATGGGCATTTCGACGTTGCGGAGTTATCACTCCGCCCAGTTATTCGAGGCCGTCGGTCTGGACGGCGGGCTGGTGGATGAGTATTTCACGGGCACGTCCTCGCGGATCGGCGGGGCGGACCTTGAGACAATCGCACGCGAAACGCTTCTGCGCCACAGGCGCGCCTACGCCGACAGCGAACCCGGCGAACCGGAGATCGAATTCGGAGGCGAATACCAGTACCGCTGCGACGGCGAGGCGCACCTGTGGAACCCGCAGACCGTTACATTGCTTCAGCACGCCGTCAGGGGCGACGACGCCGAAGCCTACGCCCAATACGCCGGTCTCATCAACGATCAATCAAGCCAATACTGCACCCTCCGCAGCCTGTTTGAATTTTCCCGTGGCACGGCCGCCTGCCTGCCGGTAGGCAAGGTCCCGCCCGTGCCACTGAACGAGGTCGAACCGGCAGAAGAAATCGTCAAGCGATTCTGCACCGGCGCGATGTCGCACGGATCAATCAGTAAAGAGGCGCACGAGACGATCGCCCTGGCGATGAACCGCCTTGGCGCTATGAGCAATACCGGCGAAGGCGGCGAAAGCCCGGCCCGCTATGAACAGCGCGCCGACGGCGACTCGCTCAACAGCGCCATCAAGCAGGTCGCCAGCGGTCGGTTCGGCGTAACGATCGAGTATCTCGCCCATGCGAAGATGCTACAGATAAAGATGGCCCAGGGCGCCAAGCCGGGCGAAGGCGGGCAACTGCCCGGACATAAGGTTACCGACGAGATCGCCCGAATGCGGCACTCCACCGAGGGCGTAACGCTCATCTCGCCCCCGCCTCACCACGATATTTATTCCATCGAGGACCTGGCCCAGTTGATTTACGACCTCAAGTGCAGCAATCCGGGCGTGAAGGTTTCTGTTAAACTTGTCGCCGAGGTTGGCGTCGGCACAATCGCCGCCGGTGTCGCCAAGGCCGGTGCCGACGAGGTGTTGATTTCCGGTTATGACGGCGGGACGGGTGCAAGCCCGCTGTCGTCCATCAAGCACGCCGGGGCGCCGTGGGAACTGGGCCTGGCCGAGACCCAGCAGACGCTCGTGCTCAACGGCCTGCGCGACCGCATCCGAGTGCAGGTTGACGGGCAACTCAAGACGGGGCGCGACGTGGTAATCGCCGCGCTGCTCGGGGCAGAGCAGTTCGGTTTCGGCACAGCCGCGCTGGTGAGCCTCGGCTGCTGCCTGCTGCGGAAGTGCCACCTGGGAACCTGCTCGGTCGGCATCGGCACGCAGGACCCGGAGTTGCGCAAGCGGTTCGCAGGTCAGCCCGAGCATCTTCAGCGGTTCATGCTCTTCGTGGCCGAGGAGGTCCGGCGGATAATGGCCGGGCTGGGCTTCCGGAAATTCGAAGAGATGATCGGTCGGGTCGATATGCTTAGTTTCCGAAAGGCCGTCGATCACTTCAAGGCCGGGGGTTTGGACCTGTCGGCAATTCTGACCCGGCCGGACACATCCGACGGGCGCGCCATCCGCCAGGTTCGCAACCAGAACGACATCCTAAAGGACCACCTGGACTGGCGGATTATCGAGCAGGTTGGTCCGGCCATCGAAAGCGGCGAAAAGGTCGCCGTCGAGATGCCCGTCCGCAACGTGCACCGGACGGTCGGGACGATACTGAGCAACCGGATCGTCAGCGCACGCGGGGCAGGGGGGTTGCCGGACGGGACGATTGACATCACGCTTCACGGCTCTGCCGGGCAGAGTTTCGGGGCGTTCTGCGCGCCGGGCGTAACGCTCAGGCTGATCGGCGAGGCCAACGATTACCTGGGCAAGGGGCTTTCCGGCGGCCGGATCGTCGTTCAAACCCCGCCCGAAGCGCCGCTGGCGGCGCACGAGAATATCATCGCCGGAAACGCCCTGCTTTACGGCGCGACTGCCGGCGAGGTGTTTATCAACGGCCTGGCGGGCGAGCGGTTCGCCGTACGCAACAGCGGAGCCACAGCCGTGGTCGAAGGCGTCGGAGACCACGGTTGTGAATATATGACCGGCGGGACGGTCGTCGTAATCGGGCAAACCGGGCGAAACTTCGCAGCCGGTATGAGCGGCGGAATCGCATACGTTCTCGACGCCCACCAACTCTTCGATACGCTCTGCAACCTCGACATGGTGGACGTTGAACCGGTCTGGCGGGATGAAGATATAACGTGCCTGCGTGGCCTTATCAGCCGCCATTACGAGTGGACCCGCAGCCGACGGGCAAATGAAATCCTCGACAGGTGGCGCGACGTGGTGGGAACGTTCGTAAAGGTCGTCCCAATTGACTACCGAAAGGCGATGCAGCGGCTGAGAGACCGCGAACAGAGACTCACAGACACAACCCCCGCAACGGAAGAGGTTTTTGATGGGTAGAACGATGG
>DAOVFI010000749.1 GCA_030673005.1 Planctomycetales bacterium | reverse complement strand
AGCAGCGCGTGCCCCGCCAGGATCGGCTGGGCGCGCTGAAGGTGCGTATAGGCCGGCATGACTATCTGTCCCTGCTCGCCGGCAAGGTTGACGAAGGCCCATTGGAAGCAACGGATCAAGTCTGCCAGATCGTCGATGGCGTCGCGCGCCCAGAGGCGCAGGTCCAGTGCGATCTGGTCGTTTCGGCTCCTGCCGGTGTGGAGTTTCTCTCCCGCCTTGCCGATCCGCTTTATCAGGGCCGACTCTATAACCATGTGGATGTCTTCCAAGGCGGGATCGAGTTTTATCCTGCCGGACTCGATGTCGTCGGCGACCTTCCGGAGGCCTTTCTTTATCGCGCCCAGTTCCCGGCGCGTGAGGATGCCGATCTCGGCCAGCATCGTCGCGTGTGCGAGCGACCCGGCAATGTCATATTTGTAAAGGGCCGCATCGACATCAATCGACGCCAGCAGTTCGCCGGTGGCCTCGTCCGCCTCGCCGCTCAATCGACCATGCCAGGACTTGGTTGGTTTTTTGTCGATATTTTTCGCCATGGAATCTCTCTCAAACGCCTCTGCCGATGCCCGCAACTGATGACCGTGCCACCCAAATTATCAAATTGGGTGTGATAAATTACTAATCGAGTTCGACCTGGTCCTTATATTCCGGTACGGAGACATTCCAGCCGGTTTTCTCACTGACGTAGTCGCGGAAATGATTGGCGCTTTTCTCTTCACCGTGAACGACGAAAACCTGCTTCGGCGCCTTCTTGAGATTCGAAAGCCATCGGAACAGTTCGTTCTTGTCGGCGTGGGCGCTGAAGCCGCTGACGCGCTCGATCCTCGCCCTGACCGGGTGGGTCCGCCCGAGGATTCTTACCTCGCGGGGCTTCTCAACGATGTGCCGGCCCAGCGTTCCTACCGCCTGGTAGCCGACAAAGAGTATCGTGCTTTCGGGACGGGTGATGTTATTGACCAGGTGATGCTTTACCCTGCCGCCGGTGCACATGCCCGACCCGGCAATGACTATGACTGTGCCGGTGATGTGATTGATTGCCTTCGAGTCTGCGGTCGTCCGCGTCATCTTCAG
>DAOVFI010000054.1 GCA_030673005.1 Planctomycetales bacterium | reverse complement strand
GCGGTCGGACCTGACGGTTGCGAAGATGTCCCTGACGGCCTCGGGTCCGGCGCCGTAAAGCCCGCTCTCGTTCTCCAGAACAAGTGTAACGCCGGCCTGCTCCGCTGCGGCGACCATGGCAGTCAACTGCTCGATTACCTTGTCGCGATGCTCGGCGATTTCGCCGCCTTCAGGCCCGTAGAAACTGAAAACGCGGACGTAATCGGCCTTGAAAACGCCGGCAATCTCGAAGCAGTGCTTCAGCAGGTCAAGGTGTGGCCCGAACGGCTCGTCGATACGAATCTTCCCGATAGGCGAACCGATGCACGGCACAGAAAAACCGCCATCGACCATCCGAGAGGCGTATTCGCGAGCCTGGTCGATTGTGAACTTCGAGACGTTTATCTTGTCGATGCCGCGAACGTCGATACAGCCGATGCCCAGGTCGCGGCATACTTCCATCTGCGTGTCCAGGTCCGGCGAAATCTCGTCGGCAAATGCGCTGATCGTAACCATTAGCCTTCCTTTCAAGTTCTGTTTGTCGAGGCGATATTCTACAAAAAACAGAGGTACAAGGGGAAAAAAGAATAATAAACCTGCCTGCCGGTCTTCGACCCTGCCTTCGGCTCTGAGGCTCAGGCTCGAAGAGAGGCTCAGACCTGAAGGGCAGGCAGGTATTGAACAAGGAACCTGAAAAGTATTTTGCAGGTCCCGTCAGGGACGCCCCGGGCGGATGCAGAAAAAAAAGAGAATGTTGAATGTCGAACGCGGAATTTCGAATGTCGAAGTAAAGAAACAATGCGTCTTTGAAGGGTGATTATTTGTAATCGTTCAGGCTGTCATATTATTTCCGCCTTGCGAGATTTTGTGGCAGGCCCCCACTTTAGCGGGCCTGTTACAAAACACAAGCGTCTGAACGGTTACGATTTTTTTACTTCGAAATTCGAAATTCCGCGTTCGACATTCGATATTCGTCTTTTAGACTTTTCCAAGGATTATCCCGTGTGTGGGCGGGCTTGGCCAGAAGGTTATCCACGAATTGATTTTGACTTTTTTCGTCTGCGACGGTTTGTGTTCGAGCAGGCTGACGACTACCGGCGCGCCGGCATCGACGACAATGACGTGATGTCCGTCGTTTTCGATTACCTTGCCGTTAACCGGCGAGAGCGATTCGAATTTCCGGACGGTGTGGCTGATCCGCTGGCTTTTGCTCTTGGGTGTTATCTGGAAGGTCAGTTCGTTCCGCGTTCCGCCTTCGACGGCGGCAGTGGCGGTGTGGATAATCACGCTGAGTTCGTCGTCGATGTGGATGCGTTTCTGCATCGTCTTGCGTGCGGTATCGAGCAGGATAAAGTCGATGTAACTTCCGGGCCGCTGGAGGTCGTAAGTGTTCGGCGGGATCCGCAGCGTAAAAAACGGACCAAGCAAACCTGAATTGTCAATCGCCACCAGCCGGCCACGCACGCCATTTTTCGGATCGTTCAGTAACTTTGCCATTATCGTTCCACCAACCGAAGATAGTGTCCCGTATATATTATCGGTATCAAGGTGATTGATCCGCATATTTTCCGGATTACCGGAAGACCGTGGGACCGGGATGACGATTCTGAATGCGGAAGCAGTTGTAGGGTGCGGCAGGTTCTTTATCCTGCACCTGCCTGCCGACAGGCAGGCACCGAAACGCTCATTTGCTATTCGCGGTGTGCCTGCCTATCGGCAGACAGGCAGGGAAAAAAACCTGCACACCCTACCTGCTACCTGCTGCTGTCTGTCTGCCCTTTGAGGAAGAGCGTTTGTGTCGGGAAGGCGAATTCGATGCCTTCTTCGTTGAACCGCTTCAGCAGTTCCATGTTGAATTCGTGTGTGAATTCGAGGTAATCCCACCATTCCGGCGGTGCGAACCAGTAATAGACGACGATGTTCAGGCTGGTGGGATTGTAATCGTTGAAATAGGCCTGTCCGGGCCTGTCGGGTGGGAAGCGGTCTTTTCGGGCGTCGAGCATCTGCCGGAGAATCTCGACGGCGCGGACGACCTTCTCCGGCGGCGTGTCGTAAGTTATCGTAACGTCCAGGACCCGCTTGATATAAGGTCGTCGGCCGACGTTCTCCACAGCCGAGTTGGCGACGACGGAGTTGGGCACCGTTACCAGGTGCCCGGTCAGCGTACGTATCCGGGTCGAACGAAAGCCGACCTCATCGACGATTCCGTCATGTCCGGCGATCTTTATCCTTTCGCCCATCTGGAAGGGACGGTCGGTGAAGATCGTTATCGACCCGAAGAAGTTTGCGAGCATGTCCTTGGCCGCCAGTGCGAACGCCAGGCCGCCGATGCCGAGACCCGCCAGAAGCGCGCCGATGTTCCACTGGAAAATGTTCTGCGCGATGAACATCGCTACCACGATGACCGTGAAGACGCGCAGCGACTTGCGGATTATCGGAACCAGCTGGTCGTCCAGCTGCGTTCGCGTGCGGGAAGTCCAGTGAAGCAGGAAGACCTCCAGGACGTCCACAAGGCGATAGACCGCCCAGCCGACTGCCAGGGCGACGACAGTCTTGCAGATACCGGTCCACAACCACGCCAGTGTCTTTTCGACGCCGGCGGCGTCGGTGAAAATGACGTATTTGAGGTTCAGGAACGCGGCGGCGAGATAAAGCCCCGCCCCCAGGATCAGCATTGCGACCGGCCTGGACAGGCAGCGGAGGATCATTCCCGGCGCCTTCAGATGACGGCGCTCGACGAGCCATCGTCCCTGGCGATCGAGAAAGAACGCGACTATCTTTCCGACCACCAGCGCTGCGATAATCACGCCCAGCAACGCCAGCCATTGCCAGACGGCGTTATTGATGAATTCAATATTATACCAGTGCTCGACGGCAGGTTGTATCGCCGCTGGTTGGGTTGCTTGAGCCAAAATCGACATCGTCTCTCCGCTCCCTGTGTCCTGAACTTTTCGCGCCGAAGACTATATCGCGCGGGAGCGGAATTGTCACGTCTTGTCCGGACGAGTCGGGTGGCGTGGTCGCGGTATTTGCGACCACCTGCCTGCCGGCAGGCAGGTGTTGAATTTCGAAGTGAAGAATCGGTTCTCGCGCCGTGACGAGTCTTTTTTTACTTCAAAATTCGAAATTCCTGGTTCGATACCTACCTGCCGGTAGGCAGGTTCGACATTCTCTTTTCATCTGTGTTCGTCCCAGGCGCCCCTGGCGGGACCTGTTTATCTGTTAAAAAAATGTGGACCGGAAACCACTGCGACGTTTGCCGCTGCGAGAGAGGTATCCCTCCACCTCTCGGTGCCCCGGTCCACTGTTTTCCAATATCGACAGGAAACGGGCCGAAATTTGTAACAATTCCTTTTCTATGTGCGGAAGATGGAATAAACCTCACCGATGCGCGCGGGACGGTGATCCCGGCGTTTTCGCTTCAGCGAACCATGATTTGGAAGGGAAGGCGTCAATTTTATAACCAATTTTATCGCAGAGTCTTAGAGGAAATATATGTCAAATAGGCTGTAATTCCTTCTTGACGTGGATAGGTTATGCCGATTAGAATAATAAATAATGAGGTCGTGGTCGGGCCTGTAGGTGTTTTTGGAAGGTCTGTCCGCGTATTTGTGACAAAACGACGGCTGTGGATAACCGCAGCAGACAGGTCGTCGCGCGAAAGTTGTTTTCCCCGATGCGGGTGTGCACGGGTCTATGGACGTTCGGGTCCGGCACATCATCTTCGGGTCAGAAATCAAAGGCTGTTGACGTCATGGCCATACTGGTCGAAGGCGAAACTGGATGTGGAAGGTTCCGGTGTGCGGAATATTGCGCAGCGGTTCACGATCTTTGCGCCTGCATATTGCGGGTGGATCGAATATTTGGACCATCAGGCAAATCAGCCGTCTCGAAGTTTTCGGCGGCGCAAAGATGGAAGCAATTTCAGTCACGAGCATCCGAGGCTGCATGAGATTATTCTGACCTGAGGGGGGCGCGTCGAGAGGGTTTCCTTCGCGGGGCATTAGTCTGTCTGCCGCGATTGCGGCGCCGAGGGCGGAAGCATTTCCGTCCTTACCCGTCATACTCCCAGCCGGTAGTAGAAAGGATTATGATCATGTATGCGCATACTTTTCTTTCTCAGCAGGTTCAGATAACAGGCGAGACGGTGGTGGTGATCGTCGTCAGCGTGCTCGTGGGCGTCGTTGGTACGATTCTGGTTCGCCTGTTTCAGACCCGATTCCAGGAAAAGGCGCTCGGCAAGGAGATAGAAAGTCGTCTGGCCGCCGCTGAATCAGAGGCCGAACGCGTCAAGGCACAGGCGCAGGCCGAGGCCAGGAGCGAGTTCATCGCCCGGCGAAACGAGTTCGACGAGGAGACCAAGACCGTCCGCTCCGAACTCCGCGACGAGGAAAAACGCCTCTCCAAACGCGAGGACCTGATCGATCAGAAGATGGAGATGCTCACGATCAAGGAGCGATCCGCCGACGCCGCCGAAAAGGCGATCCGCGAACGCGAGAAATCGCTCGCAGCCAAGGATCGGCACCTGAACGAGTTAATCGCACAGCAGAAAACGCAGCTGCTGAAGGTGGCGAACCTTTCGACCGAGGAGGCGAAAAATATCCTCCTGGAGAGGGTCGAAAGGGAAATCGATGCCGATGCGGCCAAGCTGATCCAGCGAAAACTCGAGCAGGCGGAAGAAACTTCCGCCGAAAAGGCCCGCGAGATAATCACGATGGCTATCCAGCGATACGCCGCCGAGCACACCAGCGAAGCGACGGTATCGACGGTGAGCATCCCGTCCGACGAGATGAAGGGGCGCGTGATAGGTCGCGAGGGCAGGAACATTCGCGCATTCGAGGCCGCCACCGGCGTCGATGTTATCGTCGATGACACGCCCGGCGTGGTGGTCATCTCGGCCTTCGACCTGGTCCGTCGCGAGGTGGCCCGCCTGGCGCTCGAAAAACTCGTGCAGGACGGGCGTATCCATCCGGGCCGGATCGAGGAACTGGTGGTAGAGACCGCCAAGGAAGTCAATCACCGGATACAGGAGATGGGCAAGCAGACGGTAATCGACGTCGGCATCCGCGGCATGCACGCCAAACTGGTTACCCTCCTCGGCCGGCTGCACTACCGCACCAGTTACGGGCAGAACGTCCTGAAACACTCGATTGAGGTGGCCTATCTTTCGCAGATGATCGCCGAGGAAGTCGGCGTTGACGGGACGCTGGCGAGGCGATGCGGGCTGCTTCACGACATCGGCAAGAGTGTCGATCACGAGGTCGAGGGCACGCACCCGCAGATCGGCTCCGACTTATGCAAGCGTTACGGCGAGCGGGCAGAGGTCATCGAGGCCGCCGCCGGTCATCACGGCGACATCGAGGTGAAGTCCATCTTCACGCCGATAGTCTCTGCCGCCGACGCCATAAGCGCCTCCCGCCCAGGCGCTCGGCGCGAGACGCTCGATCGGTACATCAAGCGTCTGGAGAAACTCGAAGAAATCGCCGGCACATTCGAGGGTGTCAAGCAGGCATACGCCATCCAGGCCGGCAGAGAAGTCCGCGTAATGGTCAACGCCGAAAACGTCGATGACCACCTCTCAGCCAAGATCGCCCACGACATCGCCAAACGCATCGAAGAGGAAATGCAGTATCCCGGCGAAGTAAAAGTAACTCTCATCCGAGAAGTCCGCTGCGTTGAATACGCACGATAAGTAATAGCGGTCTATTACGCATAGATTGCCGTGTATGGGTGGCACGGTCAAGCCGAACGCAGTGAGGCTTGGCCGTGATGCCGCCGGACCACGGCCAAGTGAGGCCGAGGCCAATCGGCCTCGACCTCTCTTGACCGTGCCACCCGGACGATGCATAGATTGCGCACGATAAAGGCGGTGAGACATGAAAGTCTTTGAATGCAGGGGTTCGCATCGCAGCATCGGCAGGGCGATAGGGGAGTCGTTGCGCGAGGAGATCAGGGCGCACATAGACGGTTTTTTGCCGCCGCCGGAAAATGAGGCCGCCGACGGGAAAATCGAGAGGTTCAGGGAATCGTTAATCAGGTTTCTGCCGCAGGTAATGGAGCAGTTCGAGGGTATGGCCGAAGGCGCCGACCTGCCCGAACGAAGAATACTTGAACTGAATCTGCCGGTCGGGATTGTCGAGCCGGACATGGAGCAGGGATGTTCCAACGTCGTGTTCGCCGCCGGCCCGGACGGCCCGCTGTGGGGCAAGAACAACGAAGGCGGCTCACCCCCCAACACCGGACCCGTTATCGACGGTCAAGGCCGGCGACCGGTGTCGGTTATGAAGATATATCCCGACGACGGAATACCGGCGATATGCCTGACATTCTGCGGTTGGCTGTCGGGCGGGGACATGATGAACGCCGAAGGCGTAGCCGTCGGCCACTCGTCGGTGGGTACGAAATTCCACCAAAGCCTCTACCACGCACCGCTGCTGCAATGGCTGTACTGGGGAATGTTCCATTACAGATCGGCCGACGAACTGGCCCGGCACGTAACTTCCGCGCCGCTGCGAGGCAAGGGATTTTCGCAGGTAACGGTCGATAAGAAGGGCGGGATGTTCTCGGGCGAACTGGCGTGCCCGCTGGCGCAGATTCGCAAACCCACAGACGGCGACGTCGGAATGAATTGCGTCAACCATTATCAGTTGCCTTTCCTTAAGAACATGGATCGGCGAGAAGAAAAGGGTCTTGCCTATTCCCAGGGCCGGCAGAGATACCTCGAGGCCGCCGTCGCCGACGGCGACCGCAGTATCGAGCACATGAAAAAAATACTGCGACATCACGGCGACATTTCCATCTGCCGACACGGCGGAAAGGACCTGTCATATACGGAATATTCAATGATTGCAGTCACCTCCGAAGCAAAGTTCCTGTACACCGACGGCTATCCCTGCGAAGAAGAATATATCGCGGTAACTTTCTGATATATGTAGGCCGGGACGAAGCAAAGCGTAGTCCCGGCGGGTTGCTAACCATCATGATTCTTGAAAGATTCATATTGTGATTGTTTTATAAAAACACAAGTAACGATTATAGGGTGGAAGGTGGATATGAATATCATGAGGATACGCGCCATACTAATAACGTTGCTGGGAATCCTGTATGCGGCTGTTTGCATAGCCGATGTCGGTGCCACGAACAAAACACAATCTGCTCCCTCCAATGAGAACGTACACAAGAAAGACTTAAGGTATTTGAAGGAATGGCAGGATGAGGACGGGCCGCCTCCGACGAGGGAGTTAGTTCAAAGGCTTGAGGAATGGGTCAAGCGACACGAGGACGATGCGGAGTCGTTATACTGGCTTGCCGGAATATATGAGGATGAAAGTGGAACCCTTGGTTTAGGAAAGGATAGGAAGGCTGCCATTGATTTGCTCAAACGAGCCGCAGAGATGGGCTTTCCGGCAGCACAATCAGCCCTGGCTGCGAAGTACTACGAAGGTGAAGGCGTTAAAAAAGACGTGGCATTAGCCGTCAGGCTGACAAAAAAGGCGGCCGGAAAAAATGATCCCAGAGCTATACACCAGCTGGGTTTCCTTCACTTTACAGGCATTGGAGGTTTTAAAAAAGATTCCCGAAGAGCAATCGCCTACTTTAATAAAGCGGCCGAACTTGGTTGTGCAGGCTCTCTTAATCTTTTGGGCGTACTCTATCTAAAGGGGTTTGACGGAGTTCCGAAAGATCCCATAAAGGCCTTCGCCTTCACCCTTAAGGCCGCGAAGCGGGGACACGTGACGGCCCAGAGCAATCTCTCTGTTTTTTACCAAGATGGAACCGGGACTGAGAAAGATCCGAAGATGGCGTTTTACTGGGCTGAGAAAGCAGCCAAGAAGGGCCATTCTCTTGCTATGTGCCGATTGGGTTTGATGTATGAATGTGGTTTGGGGGTCAATCCCGATCCCGTACAGGCTATCCGATGGTACAAAAAGTCGGCAGAAAAAGGCGATACCCAGGGACAAATTCAACTATCCAAATCCTATATGAAGGGAGTAATTGTCCAACAGGATGTGTTGGAAAGTACCCAATGGCTTCGTCTTGCTGCTGAAGGTGGTGACGCGAAAGCCCAATACGAATTGGCACGACGTTACCTGATAGGCGCGACAATTGACAGAAATGTCTTCAAAGCAGAAGAGTGGCTGGAAAAGGCGGCTAAGCGAGGCACCCCGGCTGATTTACTCCTGGCATTGCGCCGGGAAAAGGAAAAGTTTGTCATACAACATATAACACCGTCTGTAGTGGCCGTTATAGCATTTGACAAGGCCGGCAAAGTAGTTGCTATTACTTCGGGTCTTCGCATCGAAGACAACCAGATCGTCACTGCTCGAAGCATCCTCAATGGTGCTACGAAACTTGATATAACAACTTCGGATGGAGAAAAGAGTGCCGTTGGCGGCATTTTGGCCGACGATCCGGAAGCGGGTATAGTGATGCTATCTGCGAAGATGCCGGTTAGAGGTGAAAAACGTCCCGGTTTTGCCAAGTGGTATCCGCAGGAATTGGACAAACTACTTGTAATAAACAAGTCTGATTCTTCCGGAAAATGCTTCTATGCTGGAATAGTCCAATGGTCAGATTATATGCCCTTTTGGGGCTGGATTACAAAATTTCTTGCCGTTGATCCAAACGCTGGAGAAAGCGGAGTAGCGGTAAATATGAGCGGCGAGATTGTTGGACTTGCAATATTGCACAACGTTGAACATCGACAGTTACGAGTTATCATCCCCGTCGATCGTTTGGCTCGATTGGAGCCAAAAGAAGTAGTATCCCTTGGAAAGTGGAACCAGCGGAGAGATTCGGATACGCGGACACAAACAACGGCAAAATTATATCGAGCTGGTTTGCATTGTGTTTGGAGCGAGGACCCCAAAAACGCCTTGAAGTACTTTAGCAAGGTTGTGGCGAGTGAGCCTCAAAACGCACGGGCGCAAGTGTGGATCGGCGTCTGCAAGTTCATGTTAAAGGATTACGATGGGGCGATATCGGCATATAAAAAGGCCATCCAGACGAAGCCTGATATGGCTGAAGCGTATTTTTGTTTGGCGGGGGCATGTAGAGATCTGAAGCGCCTTGAGGAGGGGATACAGGCTTGCAGGAAGGCGGTCCAAATCAATCCGGATTCTCTCGAAGCTCATCTTTTATTGGGAAGCATCTATATCCAAGCAAAACAATATAAAGAAAGTGTTAAGTCTCTCCGAGAAGCCATCAAGATTAGACCTGATTGTTTAGACGCCTGGGATCGACTCTCATCTGCATATCTAAAGGCTCACGAGTGGCATAAGGCGATCGAGTCAGCGCGGAAGGCCATCGGAATAAAATCTGATTATGCACACGCATATTTTTCACTTGCTACCGGATACACTCGGTTGGATAAGTGGAAGGAAGCAACATTAGCATTCAGGCAGTGCCTTCACATTGAGCCGTACAATTCCGACGCTCGACTTCGTATGGGCCTGACATGCATAATGACAGGTGATTTGACTTCTGCCTGGAGACAAGCCGAGATTCTCAGGAAACTCGACAAGAAACGTGCGGAGAAACTGCATAAAATGATTCTGACGCGGATCTCACGTTTTGGTCGCGGTAAGGACTCCGGTTACCCGACGCCCGTTGTCCCTACCGGAAATTCAGTTCGGCATTGAGGATAATCCGGGGACATAATACTGAATTATATCGGCTTAAACCTCGATAATTGCCATTGTGTCCACAGATAAACTCCGACAAGTGGTGGGAGAGCCTGTAACAGGAAGGCAATCATGCGCAACAATCCTAAAGCGGAGTGGATGACAAGAACAATGAGTACGTCACCGGCCCCCAGGCCAACGAGGCCCCGCCTTGGTGTAGCCGCTAGCGGCAGTTCGTGCGTTTCCCGGGTTATCCTTATTACCACATTGATGCTCGCCAACTTGAGTTGTGATTCATCTGACCAAACCGAAACCGGAAGGAATGGGGAATCCGCCGACGCCGCAAGCGAGACCATGCCCCGAGCGTGGCCTGTTATCCGGACCGAGATAAGAAGACTCGCCGAGCTTCCCCCTGCGCCCGACGGGATCGAATTGCGGAAACGACTGGATAGGGCTGCCATAATCATTGCCATCAAAATGGACCGAGCGGAGATCGAGCGGATGATCCGCACGGCTGACAAAGCCCTTCCGCCTCGCGACAAGGATCTGGATGGCTTGACAGCCTCGCTCTCGGGGATGGTTATCGCCCGCATCGCGGACCCTAATGACGAGCATCACTTTGTCTCCCGTTCCCGCCGATGGGGCGTCGGCAAGTCGTCTATGGGGACGATCGACTGGTACGCTCTGGCCATGGCGGCGATAGACCTTTACCATGACCAGGCTTCCTTCAAACTGCTCCTGGAATTTGGCCTGAAAGACGATCCCGGCATGTACGGGTGGTCTGTCGGTCACTGGGATCACCCCGCCGTGGAGGCCCTGGGGTTCTTGCGAGGATACGATTCGAACGACAGCGCCCGCGCTGATGTGGAACGGCAACTACGGATTGCCATACGCCGGAGCAAGCAGGATGGCGTTGCTGCGAGCCAGGCAGCTTTGCGAGCGAAGTATCTCAAGGCGCTGGTCGCTTCCTGGGACTACGCCAAAGGGCTGAACGAGTCGAGGCGAAAGGAGTACCGGGAGTTTGAGCGTCGCCTCTGGAGGGCTTGGTCACTGTCGCGTGGGGGCTTTCGCGGCCAGTACGGTCAGTTCCTGGATGCGATGGAAATCTTCCGCTGGCGGGAAGGCGACGAGGGCTTTTTCCTCCGTATTTTCGAGTCTCCTGCGAGTACGCCTGAAGAACTGCTCCTTGCGGAATACATGGCGCCCCGCTTGTCAGAGGATGGGAAACGCCGTCTCCAGGCCGTGGCGAAAGGGGACTCGCCCCGGGCTAGTAATGCAGAGCGGGCCTTGTTGCTGATGAAAAAACGCCGGCCCTGAAATGCGACTACTGTGGACAACCGCACCCCAGGAG
>DAOVFI010000325.1 GCA_030673005.1 Planctomycetales bacterium | reverse complement strand
CTCACAGGGTCTAACGTACGGTAGAAAACGCAATCTGGCAAGCCCAGCCATTCGAATGGCTGGGCTTCGTGAACCGTAATGAAAAAAAATTTGATTTCCCCCCTTTTTCCATTGGACTTACGTGGCGGCGGGACGTATCTACCCCGAACTTGTACGGTTGATTTACAAGGGTAACCAGGGATGTCCTGGCGGCAGAAAACTTTTGATGTACTCCCGGCGTTGAGCGTCCGCGGGTCGAACCTCAGGGCGGCTATGAGAACGGTCACCGTGGCGTGGATGTTCGGTGTCGTGTGGATGGCGTGCGTCTGCGGCAGCCAGATGACCATTTTCTGTCGGATGCTGGGGTTCAGCGCTCGTGATTTCGGAAGACTGGCGGCGATACCGTGGGCGGCGACGCTTGCCCAGTTGTTTGCAGCCGTCGCCATCGAGCGAACCGGTCTGAGGAAGTACCCCGTCGTTTTCTACGCCAGCATGCATCGCCTGCTGTGGTTGGGGATTGCACTGGTGCCTTTCCTGCTCGCTCCCGGAAGGACGGCCGTTGCGCTGTTCATGGTCATCTTCGCCGTCAGTTGCGTGCTGGCCCATCTGAGCGTGCCGCGATGGCATATGTGGATGGGCGACCTGATCCCCCGTCGCATCCGCGGGCGGTACTTCGCCAACCGCAGCCTCTGGACACTTCCGATCCAGATTGTAGTGGTCATTGCCGCCGGTATTATCCTGGACCGCGCCACCGTTTCCGGCGCGCCGATGACGATGGCATCCCAGCCGGTGCTGCTGTGGACGATCTGCGGCATCTTCGCCGTCGCCGCCGTCTTCGGAGCGATCGACTGTCTGCTGCACCTGCGCATCCGGGAGATCGTCTCACCGGCCCTGACTGGCGGAAAGTCCGACCGTCCGCGACAACGATTCACAACTCATCTGGTCGATGCGCTGGTTGAACCGCTCCGCATGGTCGTCGATTCATTCCGGGACCGCCGCTTTCGCCATTACGCCCTCTACGGCGCCACCATCACCTTTTCCATGACTGTCAACGGGCAGTTCCTCTGGCTCTACGTTCTGGAGAACGTCGGCTACAGCAAACTGGGCGCCAACACGGTTTTTCTGGTCTTTCCGGCCATTTGCACCCTGCTGGTGATTCGCCTGTGGGGCAGACTGGTCGATCGTTGGGGACGGCGACCCATTATGATATTGGCGACGATCGGCGCCGTGTTCGTTCCCATGTGGTTTTTCTTTATGCCCCAGGGCAATTTGCCTCTGGCCTATTCGATTGGCGCTGCGGCGTGTATGTTGGGCGGAGCCATGTGGGCCGGGATAACCCTGGCCCAGACCGGCATCATCCTGGGCTTTTCCGAGACTACCGGCGGGAGCAAGTATATCGCCGCCGCCGCCGTCGCCGCCGCCGCAGGCGGATTCGCCGGGGGTTTGGCCGGCGGGGAGATGGCGGAATTTTTCGAACACCTTCAAAATGATCCTATTGTCCTCGGACCGTTCCGATGGGTGAACTACCACGTGAACTTCCTGGTCTCCATGGTAGCGAGGGCGGCGTCGATCCTCTTCATTGTCGGAATGCCCGACCCGGGCGCAAAGCCACTCCGCGACGTGGTCAGGAATATGAGATTCAACGCCTACAACAACGTAATGACGCGCCTGTTCTGGCGTTTGCGGACACTGGGGCATCGTCACGGCAGCAACCGTAATAAATCCGCCGCTAAAAAACCGGCAGAACGGCGTGATTCGGGGACCTGATTCCGTATGCTTCAATTGAAGCGGTTGCCGTGGTACAATTCGTTCATGGGCATTGAGATAGAAATCAAGTTGCGTCTTGCCGATCCTGCGGCCATGCGGGAGCAACTTTCGGTCGTCGGGGCGAGTCCGCTCGGCGCCGTGCTGGAAAACAACACCTACTTCGACGCGCCCGATGCGCGCCTTCGCCGCAGCGACTGTGGCCTGCGGATTCGCACGATGCGCCCAGTCGGCGGCACGGTCAAGTCGAAGACCGGGCCGTCTCATGCGGCGCCTTTGCGGGTCGTCCTTACCTACAAAGGCCCTCGCCGAGACGGCGAACTCAAAGTCCGTACGGAAGAGGAAATGACCATAGGCTCACCCGACACCGCCCAGGCGATCCTGGCGGCACTGAACTATTACCCGACACTATCATTCCAGAAAAGGCGCGAGAGTTTCCGACTCGGCGAAGCACGCATCGAACTGGACGAACTACCCGCTCTCGGATTTTTCCTCGAAATAGAGGCCGACGACGAAGAAACCGTCCAAACCGCCCGAAAAGCCCTCGGCCTCGATGACGAACCGACAATCACGAAAAACTATATCGAAATGGTGGCGGAACACCTTGCCGATAAATCACCGAAAAAAGACCGACTGCGATTTTAGTATGTAAGATAAGCAGAGCAGCGAAACCAATACCAAAAGGAGGTTTCTTATGAAACATGCAGCAAAGGCATTGATTCCGATTATCGCTGTTGTGCTTTGTTGCGCATGGACGGCCGGCGCTGAAAATGCGGATTTGTATGAGCGTGTCGAAGTAACCTTAACCAATGACACTACCTTCTCCAATCCGTTCACGGACACCGAACTTCGTTTGACCGTCACGGCCCCCGGCGGAAGAGAACTCGGGTCGGATTTCACGTGGTACGGCTTTCATGACGGCGACGGCAGCGGCGGGCAAACCGGAAACGTCTGGAAGTATCGGATGCTATTCGACACGCCGGGAACCTGGCAGGTACAAGCGGGTTTCTACGAACCCGGCACAAGTACACCAAACGGCCCGTCGCAGAATTATACCTATAACGTATCGTCCGCAAGCCCCTCTGGACGCCACGGCCACATTTACACCGACCCCGGCAACTCGCGCCGCCTCAGGCATGCCGACGGGACGCCGTGGATTCCCTTTGCCGTGCACAGTTCCATGTTGCTCGATAGGGATTACAACTCGGCCAGGACGTGGATCGACGAACATAAGGTCCGCGGCGCCGACGCCCTGGCGGTACGTTTTCACACCGAAACTCACCAGGCGCTGAACGAACCGGGCTATTGGCACCACCTGGATACGAACGGGAATCGCGTAACAAGCTGGTCGGGCGGTAAATGGTCCAACAACGACGGAAATTTTGATTTCAACAGGTTCGACCTTGCCAGTTGGCGCCACAACGAAGACGCCATCGAATACGCCCACAGCCAGGACGTCAAGTTATCCGTCTGGTTCGGCGTCAGCGGCCTGAACAAGCAATACTGGTCTTACGGACCCGTCGATCATCCCGACAACTTTCACCTCGGACCACAGCAGGAGTTGTTCGTTCGCTACTTCCTCGCACGCTGGGCGACTTACGACAACTGGTGGCACTGGACGGTCGATAGCGAGTACGAGGAAGGCGGCAGCGGCGCGCTGGATCG
>DAOVFI010000741.1 GCA_030673005.1 Planctomycetales bacterium | reverse complement strand
CTGAATCTGCTCCATGTTGTTGACGTTCAATCCGGCGACCGCGTAGCCGTTCTCGGCTGCGTGGTCCAACAGTATTCTCATCGGAACCAGTGGCATATCAAAACTCTCCTTCCTTAGAAAAAATTGGGTTCATATTTATACTTGAGCGGCGGCATTGTAGTACGGACCACGCGGGCGCACAAGGGCATGGTCGCGCTAAAGTGAGCAGGTTGCGTTAAAGTATGCATGCCTGTCCATTGCAAACGCCGCCATCCTTTGTTATCGTCAGGCCGTCTCATCTGGATAAGGAAGTTATTACTCGTGCATGTTATCTGGATTCCGTTTCTGTTTGCCCTGGGCGCTTGCGTGGGCAGTTTTCTGAACGTGGTTATATACCGCCTGCCGCGCGGCCAGAGCATTGTCTTTCCGCCCAGTCACTGCCCTTCCTGCGGGCGGGCGATCAAGTGGTACGACAACATTCCCATCGCCGGCTGGCTTCGTCTGCGAGGGCGATGCCGCTGGTGCGGCGAGGGGATTTCGCCGCGCTATCTGCTGATCGAACTGCTGACGGCGGTTCTTGTGGCGGGCCTGTATTTCTGCTATTTCGTGCTTCGCCTGCGTGACGGGATCGGGACATTCAACGAGGACTGGCCCGTCTTCGCCGCCCACGCGGCCTTGCTGTGCGGGTTGCTGGCCGCTTCGGCCGTCGATGTAGAACTGTTTGTCGTGCCTTTGCAGGTGATGTGGTTTTGCGGGTTTGTGGGTATTGCGGCGGCGGCCTTCCACGCCCGCGCGATTGTGCCGACTATCTCGCCGGCCGGATCGACGGCGTCATTCGGGGCCGTCGTCGGGCTGCTGACAGCACTGGTGCTTGTGAGGCTGGGTCGGCTCCAGCCGAGTTTCATCGACGCCGCCGACAGGCCCGTAACCACCGACGAACGGGAAAAAGGCGTGGCGATTACCAAGTCCGACGGTGTGAATCCGCGGAAGGAAGTCCTGCGCGAGATACTGTTCCTTGCTCCGGCGGCGGTGCTGGGGGCGGCGGGATATTTTATTGTAACAAAGGTTCCGGCGGCCAAAAGCGTGATTGACGGAATCATGGGCGA
>DAOVFI010000490.1 GCA_030673005.1 Planctomycetales bacterium | reverse complement strand
CATTGGGAACGCCGTAACGGTCGTGTCGGACCGGAAAGATCGACGAATCGTATTCGTAACCCGCCTCCGCCAGCACGTCGATCGCCCAGGCCGTTTCGTTTGTTATGGAAAATGTAGCGGCACGAAACCCGACTACCGGCCGGCCTGTGATGTCCTCGAGCAGGCTTCGGCTGTCCAGCAGTTCGTCGCGGAACTGCTCGGGGCTGAGGCGGGTCAGCATCTGGTGGCTCATGCCGTGTGAGGCGATCTCATGACCGGCTTCGGCAATGGTGCGAACCACGTCGCGCCGGCGCTGAGCCACCCAACCCAGCACGAAAAAAGTCGCGGAGGCGCCGTACTCGCTCAAAAGCCCCAGAATACGCTCCACGCACGGAGCGAGGCGCTGCTCGAAATCGTCCCACTGATCGGGACGCAAACCGCCGACGGCAGCGGCCTCGGCGTGGAAGTATTCTTCCACGTCGAAACTGAGAATGTGCGATGTCTTTCGGGCGGCAGGCGCGGTGCATTGTTCGGGCCGGCGGATCATTTTTCCTTTCGGTCCAATCCCGCCAGCGCCTCTTTTGCCAGCCACTTGGCCTTAACCTCGGCGACGGTCAGTTCACCCCCGCCGGACTTGATCGCACTGGCGTTGTCGGCAACGGCCATCAGGTGCCAGCGGGCAAGGTCGCGGTTGCCGGCGTCGGCTTCTATGACGCCCAGGTGATAATGAACCTCCGGCGAGCCACGAAGAATAGCAACGGCGCGCCTGACCTCGGTCCGCGCCTGCTCTTTTTTGCCCAGGAGGAAGGCAATCCATCCTTTTGTATCGCGAAACTCGGCAACCCTCGGATCGGCCTTAATGGCTGCATCTATCCACTTCAACGCCTCGCCAAGCCGGTCGGCGTCCTTCGGATATAGTTGAGCGGCGAGGTAGGCGGCATTATTGGCCGCTCCCGGCTCCTGAGTCGCCTTCCAGACTTCGACGTACAGTTTCAAGGCCCTGTCGAACAGTCCGGCCGCCTCGCACATCCTGGCCTGTTCATAGACAAGTCGCGGGTTATGCCCTTCCGCTTTGACGGCCTTTCGGTACACCTCCGCAGCCTCTTCGTATTTCTTTTGGCGCGCGAGCAGCCCGGCCTCGATTATTCTTACCAACGAGCAATTTCGCGGCCTTACATTCTTCAGCATGAACTTCAGCGTCTCGTTATCGGGATTCTGACCCAACACTACGGCGGCAGCCCATTGACACCCGGGACGCGCCTTGAAAACATCCAACGCCCATTCCCTGCCCAACTCAGCCAGCCCAAGATCTATCGCCAGCGACGCCTTCAGCAACTTCGCCGCCTCGGCGGCAGAGGCCGACCTGCCCACACGCCCTGCGTGGGATACCAGTTCGGCGGCGGCGGTCCTTCCGACGTCGAAGTTCGTGAATCTTTTCAGTTCTTTCCTGGCCTGAGGTAACCGCCCGGCAATAATAGCGGCCAGCAGACTGTAACGCTTCCGGACCGATATCGGTCTCGATAGTTTGGCCAGTTCCCTGTCGATCTGATCCAGCCGGTCGGCCCACTTCCGGCAGGAGGCGTCATCGCCCTTTTGCACCGACAGAACCATTCCCAGCAGCGCGTCGAAAATGAGAGTCTTCTCAACGCTCGGGAGCATTCGTGCGGCAGAGTCCGCCTTCCGGTCCATATTCAGCAGGATGGCCAGATGTCTCCACATCGGCGCTCTGGTTTTTTCGGCCATATCGGCGGCAAGCGCCGACGCCGCGGGGTGGTCGTTGCCCGCCAGCATGGCCGTAACGGCCAGAAAAGACGCCGCCGACGGCGCCGGACGGTTCTTCGCATACTCGCCGACAAACCAACGATAGGCCTTGATCGCATCGGCGGGCCTGTCGGCGCCGAGCAGAATCCTCATCTTCTGGACAAGGACGCCGGCGCGTCCGGGCTTGTCCTTTTCGATCCCGTCGAGGATATCGAGTTTCTCCTTGTCGGTTTTCGCCAACTCCACGAGCAACTGCCGGGACTTGACGTACTGCGGCGAATGAACGGGTATCTTTTTCAGAATGTCCGTCGCTCGTTCGGTTTGCCCCAGTCTTCCAAAGGCACGCCCAAGAACAAGTTGAATGCCCGA
>DAOVFI010000353.1 GCA_030673005.1 Planctomycetales bacterium | reverse complement strand
CGAAGCGAAGCGGAGTCCCGGCGGATCGACATGGGGATCGACACGAGAACAAGTTGCCGGGACTCCGCTTCGCTCCGTCCCGGCCTACGAGTTCGGTTCACTCACTCAATCTAATACGCACGTCGGCGACGCTGCATCCTGTTCCCGATGGGCCGACGAGTAACGGGTTTATGTCCAGTTCGACAATACGCTCGAAATCCGTCACCAGCAGGCTCAACCGCAGCAGGCAATCTTCGATGCCTGCGATGTCGGCCGGTTCCGTCCCGCGTGCGCCTTGAAGCAGTTTGACGGCCTTGACCTGGTGGATCATCCTTGCCGCCGCCGCCGGCGTTATCGGCGCCAGCGCGAACGTTACGTCCCTGAAAATCTCCACGAACAACCCGCCCAGCCCGAACATCAGCGTTGCTCCGAAGGCAGCGTCATGCTTGGCGCCGAGGATCACCTCGTGCCCGGCCGGGATCATCCCGCGCACCAATATACCCTTAATCTCGGCCTCCGGCACTACCCGACCGACATGGGCGACCATCTCGTCGTAAGCCTTGCGAACGCACCCGGCGTCGGCGAGATCCAAGGCCACACCCTTGACGTCGAACTTGTGGATAATCTGCGGGCTGACCACGCGGAGAACGGCAGGGTAACCGATTTTTTCCGCGAACTCGACGGCCTCGTCTGCACTGCGGCAGAGTTTATATTCCGGCACGGGAAATCCGTAGGCCTTCAGGACCGCCAGGGCCTGGTCCTCGTCGAGGTAGTCTGCCGTCAGGTCGTCAATGATTGCAGCAGCGGCCCGGCGATCTACCGCGGGCGGTTGGTAATCGGCCTCCACCGGCTGGGCGCGCCACTTTCGGATACGCTGTATGTCGGCCATCGCCCCGCAGGCCCATTCCGGCATGATGTAATGCGGGATATGGGCGTCCTGGAGGATATCGACGCCGACGGCAACGTCGGCTGCCCCTATGAACGAACAGGCCATGGGCTTGTCCGTCTGCTCGTGGACCCTGACCACGCCGCGGGCTATCTCCTCAATGTCCGTCATCGACTGCGGCGTGAGGATCACCAGGGCCTGGTCAACGTTGGGGTCGTCCAGGACGGCGCTGATTGCCGATTCGTAGCGGTCCGAACGCGCATCGCCGATGACATCGACGGGGTTCTTTATATTAGCCGCCGCCGGAAGCGCATCGGCGAGTTTCTTCGTGGTTTCCGGTTGGAATCGCGGAATCTCAAGCCCTGCATTGACGGCGGCATCGGTCGCCATTACTCCGGGACCGCCGGCGTTGGTAACAATGGCCAGACGGTTGCCTTTGGGCATCGGCTGGGAACTCAGCAGGATGGCCGTATCGAACAGTTCCTCGATAGTGGTGACGCGGATGATTCCCGCCTCGCTGAAAATGGCCTCGCAAATGGCGTCTTCGCCGGCGAGCGAGCCGGTATGGCTGCTGGCGGCGTCGGCGCCCTGGCTGGTCCTGCCGCTCTTTATCGCGAGGATCGGCTTGGGATTGTCGCCGCGAGTAACGCGCCGGGCAGTCTCTATCAGCGCCCGCCCGTCGCGGAGTTCCTCAAGGTACAGCAGGACAACGTCGGTTTTTTCGTCCTGGTGGAGGTAGTCCAGCAGGCCCATTTCAGTTACGCCGGCCTTGTTTCCGAAACTGACGAACTTGGAAAAACCGATGTTCTTGCTGCGTGCGTAATCGAGCACAGCCGTGCACAGCGCGCCGCTCTGGCTTAGGAAGGCGATCCGTCCCTCCGCCGGCATCTGGCGGGCGAACGAGGCGTTCAGCATGATTTTCGGATCGGTGTTTATCACGCCCAGGCAGTTGGGTCCGACAAGTGATATGTCGTACTCGGCGCAGATTTCCTTGATTCGCTGCTCTCGTCTTAAACCTTCCGGGCCGACCTCGCGGAATCCGGCGGAGATGATTATCACGCCCTTGACGCCTTTCTGACCGCACATTTCAAGGGCCTTCTCGCACTGCCGGGCGGGATAGACAATCACCGCAAGGTCGATTTCACCCTCGATGTCAGTCAGGTACCGATAGGCCGGAACCGCGCTGATGGCACGCTTGCCGGGCGCGACCGGGTACAGCACCCCTTTATACCCGCTGGCGAGTATGTTGTAGAAAATATCGTACGGGACGGTCCCGGGCGTCTGTGTTACGCCCATAACCGCAACGCTGACGGGATTGAAGATGCGGTCGCGCGGATACCCGCCGGGAATCTTCTCTACGGAATATTTCGTCCTGTTCGGCATAAAATACGTCCTTGATACCAAGTCAATTTGATTTTGCGGGTGGCACGGTCAAGTCAGCCATTAGTAATTAGTCCACGAATTACACGAATTACACGAATTATTTAAAAAACCATCTGCAATCAATAAGGTGCCATGCAACGCCGTGAACCATGATGTCTATAATTATACCGTCCCGCCGAAACTGAATATTACTCTTCATCCGAATCTACCTCTTTAGCCCCATCGGGGCGTTCGTTTTTAGCCCAGGGTGCAGCCCGACGAAAGTCGGGCAAACCCTGGGTTACGATGACGCAATAAGATTCAAGCCCCGGTAGGGGCGGTCGTAATGTTTCAGAATGTTCACGAACGCCCCTGACGGGGCTGACTTCTATGGCGTCTTCACACCCCCGGGCTTGGCCTATCGGCCTGCGCCCTGGGCTAAAAACGACCGCCCCTAACGGGGCTAAAAACGTACAGCCTTGTCCTGTTTTTAGTTCACGGCGTTGCGTGCCACCCTGCTATTTTTTCAGCATTTTCCGTCGGCCACGGCGGAGGGCTTCGTCGCGGATCGGGGCGGTCATCTCGAAAATCGTCTCCCACATGGCCAGCTCGGCCTCGGTCCACTCACACTTGCGCCGACTCATGGCGATCCCGGCCGTCTCGTAAAGTTTCTTTCTTCCGAAGCCCTTGGTAACCGCTCCTTCGAGGAACCAGGCGAACGACGGGATGAATTTCGGCAGCGGTTTACCTGTGGGCATTATCAGCGCCATCGCGCCGACGTAAGAGCCGGTATTCAGCAGCGTGCCGATGGCGGTCTTTGTATGGTCGCCGATGAGCGAGCCGACCTTGGTTGAGCCGGTGTTAATCGGCCTGCGCCCACCGAGCATTACCGACACGTCGGAGTAATCGTTCTTCAGGTCGCTGTTGGCG
>DAOVFI010000785.1 GCA_030673005.1 Planctomycetales bacterium | reverse complement strand
GATGAACGCCCTGCCGAGCCGGGTGAATGGGGTTACCGCCCTGCCGCCGATGCGGTATCTCAGGTCAATCCGCCGAGCTTTAGCTGGCGTCCACAAAAGGGTTTGACGTGGGAGGTCGAGTGCGCCCGTGATGCGAGATTCAAAAAGGTCGAATACCGCGCGAAGAATCTCAAGTTTACTGTTCACTGTCCACCTCGGGTCTTCAAGCCGGGGAGCTACAGGTGGCGCTATCGCGGAAAAGACAAGAACGGCCGTTATACCAACTGGAGCCGGCCGCGAACGTTCAGTATTGCGCCTGATGCCGTAGCTATGCCGCTGCCGGCTCGCAAGGAGTTGATTTCCAGGATACCAGAAGGCCATCCCCGGCTTTTTATGCGTCCTGAGAACCTCGGGCGGCTGCGGAAACTGGCACGGGGCAAAATGAAGCAGGAATATAACAAACTCGTGAAGGAATGCGAGAGACTTTTAGCCAGACCGCCTTCGACCAAGGAGCCGTCGAAGTATCCGAAAGATATAGTGCGCGGCAGCGAAGCCTGGCGGAAGATTTGGTGGGGTAATCGCACATATACCATCCGGGCCTTGAACGGCGCTGCGACATTGGCTTTTACTCGGCTGCTCGGCGGGCAGGAAAAGTACGGCCTTGAAGCCAAACGCATTCTGCTGGAATGTGCCAAGTGGGACCCGAAAGGCAGTACCGGCTATCGCTATAACGATGAGGCGGGTATGCCCTACAATTATTACTTTTCGCGCACATACACATTCGTAAACGAACTGCTGAGCGGGCAGGAAAAGAAAATCTGCCGAGAGGTAATGGAGGTGCGCGGGGACGAGATGTACCGGCATCTTTGTCCGCGGCATTTGTTGCGGCCTTACGGCAGCCACGCCAACCGTGCGTGGCACTTTTTGGGTGAGGTTGGCATTGCCTTTTTAGGTGAGGTCGAAGGGGCCGAAGACTGGGTATGGTTTGCCGCCAATGTGTTTTTTAATGTGTATCCGGCCTGGTC
>DAOVFI010000286.1 GCA_030673005.1 Planctomycetales bacterium | reverse complement strand
GGGCGTGCTGGTGGTGTTGTCCTACATTGCTTTCGACGTGTTCTATACGGCACTGGGCGCAGAGACGACGGTGGCGCACTGGGCACATCTTGGCGGATTCATCGCCGGTTTCTGCCTCGCCGCCGTTTTACTGATGGGGCGATTGGTCTATTCCGGGTCCGACGTGCTGTCCCTGGTGCTGGGCAAGTACGCCTGGCCGCTGATCGGTACGCCCGCAAGCCACGCCGGACGCAAATCATGGCTGGCTGGAATCGGTCGGCGGATGTAAATTACTCAAACTGACCGATTTTGACGATGCCGGGTGCCGTGGCCGCTGTGTTTGCGGCCACGCGAAAGCGTCTTGACATAAACGCCTGCCTGCCGGGTGCCATGCTTTCGCCTGTAGCAAAGCGGAAGGCGCAAGCATGTAGTAGTGCGAGAGAATGTGGTAGTGCGTGAACACCTGCCTGTCGGCAGACAGGTGCCCACCCGCTGCGCGTGAGGGCATGGCACCCGGCAATCAGGATATCGTTTCAGTCTTCACTTTATCCATTTCCGTTCCTCCGTTATAATCGCCGCCAACGGGGAGGATGCGATGCGTGTTATTTTGCTTCGACCGCCGCGGTACGTCTGGCCGTTCAACAGCGAGACGTCCGCATTCTGGCAACCGCTGGGATTGCTGTGCCTTGCGGCTGCGGTTCGTCGGGAAATTCCCGACGTCGAGATCGAAGTCTGGGACGCGCCGGGCGAAAAGTGGGGCTGGCGGACGCTCCGACGGCGCCTGACCGAGCGGCGAATCGACGTGCTCGGGATCGGCGAGGAGACCGTATCCGCCGGCGAGGCAATGCGGGCGGCGGGGCTGGTCAGAGATCTCCACCCGGAATGCCTCGTCGTGGCCGGCGGGACGTATTTCGCATACACGATCGAACAGACGCTCCGCGACGGGCGGGTCGATGTTATCGTCCGCGGCGAAGGCGAATTGAGTTTCGTTGAATTACTCCGAAGCGCCGGCGACCGCAGCGCCTGGCCGGTGATTAAGGGCATCGCGTTTTGCGATTCCGACGGCCGCGTCGTCCGGACCCCGCCCCGTGAACTCATCGCCGACATCGACTCGCTGCCGTTCCCGGCCTACGACCTGATCGACATGTCCTGCTACGGGCGCGGCTCGCGGAACCACCCGGACCTGGTGAGTATCGAGCACGGCCGCGGCTGCATCGACAACTGCGCGTTCTGCATCCTGTGGAAACACATGGGCCGGCGCGTCGCGGGCAACGGGCAGGTCCTGCCCTGCTATCGCACGCAGAGCGCCGCGCGGAGTTTCGAGACCGTGATGCGTCTGTATCGCCGGTTCGGCAGGCGGACCTTCGGCTGGGTCGATCCGACCTTCAACGCCTCGGAGAAGTGGTCCGACGCATGGGCCGAACTCATGCTGCGCTCGCCGCTGGTCGGGCCTCGCGGCAGGGCAAGGACGCTCCACACCGCCTGGCTGAGGGCCGACTGCGTCGTTCGCGACGAGAAACTCGGTATCCTGGAAAAACTCGTCCGCGCCGGTCTGCACCAGGTGATGATCGGCGTCGAGCGCGACGACACCGCCGGGCTGGCCGAACTGAGCAAGCACAATAACGCCGCCGACATCTGCCGGGAGGCGTTTGCCATTTTTCGCAAAAAGTACCCGCAGGTATATACGATCGGGACGATGATCTTCGGCCTGCCGAGCGACACAATCGACGACCTGAAGCGCCTGGCCTCCTGCCAGTACGAGATGGGCATGGACTACTGTTTCGTAATGCCGCTGACGCCCAATCCGGGCACCGCCGTTGCCGACGAAGCCCGCCGGGCAGGGCGGCTTGTCAATGAGGACCTTGCCAGTTACAATTTCCACACGCCCGTATGCACGACCGATACGCTGGACCTGCGCGAACTGGAAAGCATCTATTGGCGGATCATGCTCAGTATGAATCGCCGGCGGCTCGGGCGGGCGTTCAGGCAGATTTTCACCGAGCGCGACCGGCGAAAACGCCGGGTTAATATGGCGCTGCTGGGAAGGGGAACGAGCATCGCAGTAAGGAGTCTCATCCGGGCCGTCTTTCATCCGGGAAAAAAACAACCGACACTCTATTCGAGGAAACCACCATGGTACGACATCTGATTGCAAAGCGAACACCCGCGTGGAAAGCGTTGCTGGCCGTCGCCATCGCCGGCGGGGCGATCCTCTGGCACATGCTGGCCTGCATCGAAAGCCCGATGGCGTTCTCGCCCAGCGGAAAGAAACTGGCTTTTGTTACAAGGGAGCCGTTCGGAGAAAAAGAACCTATCATTAAAGGGGCATACTGCTTCCGATTGATGGTGCTGGAGGATTTTAAGAAACTCCGCATCCTCGAGGAGACGACTTCGCACATGCTTTCGTGCCCCGCCTTCAGTCCCGACGGCAAACGCATCTGCTACCTGCGGATTCCGCTTCTCAGCGAGCGGAATCTCGACCGCCTCGGTGAAATGGTTAAGAAGCGGGAAAAAGCCCTGGAGAAGGTGCTGTCCGATGATAAACCGGCGTGGCCCACCGCCGGAGCGGCCACTCGTCCGACCACTGAACCCGCAACGAGTCCGTTTGGTGAAGCGGAGGATCTGGCGCTGCCTTCGATCGGAGGGGCCTTACGGTTTCACGACGTCGTAATGTGCCGACCGCTCGCGCCCGTCCAACTGGTTGTCCGAGACGCGTCCACTTACAAGGTCGTTTCGACAGTTCCGTTGTCAATCTCGCTGATTACAACCGACAGCGACGATGTAGGCATGGACTTTCTGATCGCCTACGGGATAGTCCGGCCACAATACAGCCCCGACGGCAAGTGGGTTTATTTTTGTTCCGGAAACGTGGCGATGCGTGTGAACCCATCCACAGGAAAGCAAAAGATTCTTGCCGCACCGGCCGCTGTTACTGCGCTCTCGCCGGACGGCAAGACCCTGGCAGCGCTTCAGGGAAATGCCGTTGCCTTTGTAAGGACTGACGGACAACTGACTGTCTATCGGCGATTGAAAGAAGGAGCCTCGCTGAGCGGCTTTAAATGGAAAGACAACAACACCTTGGCCATCCTTATGCTGCGGGAAGAAAAGGATAAAACGGATTGCCGGGTCAACTTCCTGCGGCGCGACGGCGGCGAAAAAGGTTCGATAACACTGAATCTGCCTGAGCGATCCGAAAAACGCGGCGGCCTGCCGCAACTTGCCGTTGCACCCAACGGAAAACACATGACACTGTCCTTTGAAAACGAAGTGTTCTTCCTGGAAGCCGGTGGCAAAATCCTGAAGCACTGGAAACATGAGGACGACCTGATGGTCCAGCCGGCATTTACGCCCGATTCGCGCCACGTGGCGATGAAGTTTATGAGCGGAGAAAAAAAACGCACGGCTGCGATTGTCTTGTTCACGCCGGAGGGTAAGGAAGTCTCTCGCGTTGCGATCCCGAAGATTAAACCCGGCACGGTCCGCCGGCCTCACTGAAGTTCCGACCGGCAGGGAATTGAATATTCCCCCGGCAATGATGCTTTGTTGCGGTAAAATTGATGGGTGGCATGATCGGTGGCACGGTCAAGTCGGAGCACAGCGCCTGCCTGCCGGTAGGCAGGGAGGCTTGGCCGTGAGGCTGCCGGACCACGGCCAAGCGAGGTTGTGGCCTGTCGACCTCAACCTCGCTTGACCGTGCCACCCACCCGTTCGGCTTAAGAAACGCCACTCGGCAATTAACTTGCTGCATTATACTAATGATTAAAATGTCTGGTTCCGGTGAAGATCATCGCCAGGCCCAGTTCGTCGGCGCGGGCGATGACGCCGGAATCTTTCTTTGCCCCGCCCGGTTCGATGACGGCGGTAGCGCCGGCCTCGACGGCCCAGTCGAGACTGTCGGGGAACGGGAAGAAGGCGTCGGAGGCGAGGACGCATCCGGCGGTATCGACGGCATTGCCGCCGCCGT
>DAOVFI010000256.1 GCA_030673005.1 Planctomycetales bacterium | reverse complement strand
AGCGGGTGGGCATGTCTGTATCCTTCTAACGTCACATGCTCACGCCCTCTGGGCGAGAGCATGGCACCCTGATTTTAGAACTCTGCCGATCGCGGCGTCCTTGGGAAGGTGATAACGTCGCGGATGTCGGCCATTCCGGTTACGAACCGGATGGTCCGCAGAAGCCTACGGATCGCAGGCAAACGATGATGTTCACGCCTACTCATTACAGGATGTGCGCCGTCTTTTCGGCGTTTTCGGCGTTTTCGGCGTCCTGTTCCTTCTTGGACTTCTTTTCCAGAAATCCTTCAAGTTTGCGGGCGCGGACGGGGTGCTGGAGTTTGCGGACGGCCTTGGCTTCTACCTGGCGAACGCGCTCGCGGGTTACCTTGAAGATCCGCCCCACCTCTTCGAGCGTATAGGTGTATCCGTCCCCGATTCCGTAGCGGAGTTTGATTATTTCGCGTTCGCGGTAAGTAAGCGTCTTGAGGACTTCATCGATCCGCTCCTTGAGCATTTCGCTGCCGGCGGATTCTACCGGATTCTCCGCCGTCTCGTCTTCGATGAAATCGCCGAAGTATGAGTCCTCGCTCTCGCCAACGGGCCTGTCGAGACTGATCGGATGGCGTGAAATTTTCATTACCCGCCGTGCTTCCGGCACGCTCATTTCGGCTTCGTGGGCGATCTCCTCGATTGTCGGCTGGCGACCTCGCTCCTGGACCAGCCGGCGTGAGATGTTCCGCAGCCTCGACATCGTTTCGATCATATGCACGGGAATGCGGATGGTCCGGGCATGGTCGGCGATGGCGCGGGTTATCGCCTGGCGAATCCACCACGTCGCGTACGTCGAGAACTTATATCCCCGGCGGTATTCGTACTTATCCACCGCCCTCATCAGGCCGGTATTGCCTTCCTGGATGATGTCCAGGAAATTCAATCCGCGATTGCGGTACTTCTTCGCGATCGAAACGACCAGGCGAAGGTTCCCGCCGGACAGTTCCCGCTTTGCCTGTTCGTAATCGTCGAATGCCTTCCGGATCGCCTTGATCCGTTTTTGCAGGAAGACGGCCTCTTCCATCACCAGGTCGGTCATACCGGCCAGTTCTTCCCGCATGACGGCAATGTCTTCGGGCGACCTGATTTTGAACCTGGACTTGCCGTTGTCCACTACTTGCTTAAGTTCCTCCATTTTCGCGGAGATGTGTATAAGCCTGTCCATCAGCGGCTGAATCCTGGAGGTTCGCAGCGACAGTTCCTCGATCAGCTTGGCTGCCCGCCGCCGCCGCCGCCACATTCTCCGCTGTCCGGTCCGACGCCGCCGCTCGGAAATACCCGTGCGGTTGGTCATTTCCCAGTCCCGCCGATTTACCTGCATTATCTTCCGAACCGTCTCGATGTTTATCGGAATCCGCTGCCCGATGGTCTCTTTGGCGAGATTTTCGGCAGTGGATATCTTCATAGTCCTGTCGAAAGGAAGGTTCCCGTCGGTAACATGCTGGAGGATTTCCACCGCCTGGGCGATGCAGTAATCGCTTTCGAGGACGCGCCTGCGAAAGTGCATTCGCGTCATCTCGATTTTCTTGGCAAGTGAGATTTCCTCGGCGCGGGTCAGCAGCGGAATCTCGCCCATCTGTGTCAGATACATCCGCACCGGATCGTCGATACGGACCTTCTCGGCTATAATCTCATTGGGACGCTTGCTCTTGGTCGCCTTCCTGGCTGGAGCGGCGAATTCGCCCGCTTCTTTGCCGCCGGTAAGGTCTTTGCGAGAACGAACTTCCGCCTCGTCGAAAATTTCGATACCGAGTTCGTCCAGCATCATCAGCAGCGAACCGAGTTTTTCAGGCTCAACCGCCTCAGCGGGAAGTCCATCGTTCATCTCCTCGTAGGTCAGATACCCGCGAGCCTTGCCCTTCTCGATAAGCGACTTTACAGATTTTTTAATGTCGTCTGTCATGATAGTTTGATTCCACCGGGAAAAATGAAAAACTCAGAATGATCTACAAACATTAAATTATACGGGCATTTCGTTACCTTAATCAAGCCAAAAGAAGCCTACGGAATTCCCAACTGCTGATTTTTTACAAGTTACTGCCCTGTCATTCGTTATGGCGTCGGCCCAAATTGGAAATTCTTTTCGGACGTTTATCTGACTCCGGGACGTCGTCGCGGGTCGGGTTTTCGCGCCTCTTCGGATATTTTTCTCAGCAGGTCGCTCTGGTCGATGTCCGTACCGCTCTTGAGTTGCTGCATCCGTTCACGGCGGCGACGGCGTTCGAGCACGTCGGCGGCGTCGGCGAGTGTTTGTTCATAGTTTCCGCGTTTTTCGCCGTCGATCTGCAAGTCGGTAATAATCCTGCCCCATTGTTCCGATTCGCCCATACTCAACAGCGTCGTCAGATCCAGACGGGATTCATCCCCAAGGCGCCAAACCTGCTCGGCCACCGCCCGCAGCAGTGGTTCGGCAAACATCTCCGGCTCGATGCGGCTTCGGACGGACTCGAACAGTTCAGGTCCGTTCAGCAGCACGCCCAGAAGCCAGCGCTCTGCCCGCACGGTCGGTCCGTTTCCTTCGGCCTGAAGCGCCGTATCGCCGGCCCCTGCCGACCCGCCCGTACGACGGACCCGGCGGGCCAGGCGGCGCATCTGCTCGGTAACCTCCGCATGTGAAAGCCCGACCATCTCGGCCACCTGACCGGCCAGAAGCCCTTCGCGCAAAGCGTCGATGCTGCCCCAGGCGGCCGACGAGACCACCAGGCGAAGAAACTCTTCCACGACAGCGCGCTTTTCCGGCAGAGTCTCCGCCCGGCGATACGCCTCTACCCGGCGGCTCCAGGCGTACCGAAGTGCGTCGGGCGCATCGTCCAGGAGCTTCCGCATGGCCTCGGACCCGGCGGCAAGCACATAATCGCAGGGGTCCTTGACAACCTTTCCTTCGATGTCGTCCTGGGGGACCGTGGCGACGCGGACGTGGAGCCGCTGGGCGAGGAATATCTCGATCGCCCTTTCGGCCGCCGCACGACCGGCTGTGTCTGCATCGAAGACCAGCACCACCTCACGGGCGTATCGCCCCAGCAGGCGAACGTGACGCTCCGTCAGCGACGTGCCCAACGTCGCGACGACGTTGCCTATTCCTTCCTGGAGGCACATCAGCGCGTCGAGGTAACCCTCGACGACGACTGCCTGACCGGTTGTCGCTATTGCCTGGCGGGACCAGTTCAGCCCGTACAGATTGGCCGACTTGTCGAACAGCGTTGTTTCCGGGCTGTTGAGGTATTTCGCATGTTCGTCGGCAGCCAGGGCGCGCCCGCCGAAGGCGATTACCCTGCCTGTAACGTCGATAATCGGGAAGAGCAGCCTGTTGCGGAAGCGGTCGTAACACGAGCCGTCGTCCCGCGCCACCGCCAGTCCGGCGGCGATGAGCTGGCGATCTGTAAAACCGGCCTGTCGGGCCGATGTTCGCAGCGATTCCCAGGAATCCGGCGCGTAGCCGATCCCGAAACGCTTAATCGACTCGTCCGAAAGACTCCGGCTGCGGGCGTATTCCAGGGCCGACGAACCTTCGTCGGACAGGAGCCTGTCGCGGAAAAAACGGGCGGCGAAGGTCGTCAATTTCACCAGCATCTCGCCGGACAGACTCCGGTCGGCAGTTTCGGACGCCTGGTCGCTCGGTATGGGTATGCCGGCGCTGTCGGCAAGTTGGCGAACGGACTCGGGGAACGTTACCTTCTGAAAGGCCATCAGGAACTGAAAGACGCTACCGCCGGCCCCGCAGGCGAAACATTTAAAAATCTGCTTGGCCGGCGATACGTACATGCTCGGGCGGTGATCGTCGTGGAACGGGCACATCCCGACGAATTCCTTGCCCCGCTTCTTCAGCGCAACATACTGCCCGACCACATCGACAATGTCGGTGGCCTGCTGGACCTGGTTTACAAATCTTTCAGGAAATCTCGCCATTGCTCTTATTGTGGGCCGGAACTCTTATTGTAGGCCGGGACTCTTATTGTAGGCCGGGACGGAGAGAAGCGAAGTCCCGGCAAACCTTCAATCGTAATCTGTCTTCTGTGGAGAATTGCCGGGACTCCGCTGCGCTGCGTCCCGGCCTACCGGTTGCGTCCCGACCTGCTGTTTGCCCAATTGGCAATTGTCAATTGTCAATTGGTTGCGTCTTCGACGTTTTGCTTGAGGTTGATGGCCTGGTTGACGAGTTTATCGGCGGCCTTGTTTTGTTCGCGCCGGACGTGGCGGATGGAAAAACTTCGGAATTT
>DAOVFI010000639.1 GCA_030673005.1 Planctomycetales bacterium | reverse complement strand
GTTATGCAAACGGTTGATGTTGTTTGTCCGAGCTGTGGCGAGCGGTTAACGGTATCGCGAGAGCACATCGGCAGGAAGGGACGCTGCCAATCATGTAGGGAAGTTTTTATCATTACGGACACATCCGGCGTCCCGCTCGGTCAGAACCAGACGGATTTGGGCGAAACGATTATCGGCTGGCTCGACGAGAGCGAGCAGGCCGCTGCCCTAAAGTCCAAAACGGCTGTGGCGCCCCGCCCTGCTGCAAGGCCGCGACAGGCCCGACAGGTTAATAAAAACAAACCGCCTGACAGGCGGAAGCAATTTCCCATCAAACTGGGGCACGTGGATGAGATGGGCGCCTTTTTCCTGTTCAGCCCCGATCTGCTCTATGACGAGGATTTCCGCAGCGCCTTTTCACAACGGTGCGTCGTCTGCGGTAATCGCCGGCATTTATCAGTCCACCTTGTCGTATGGTCCAGCAAGTTGCCGGGCCGAGGAGAGTTCGGCGCGCGCACTTCCTACTCACGCAGCGTCTTCGAACTGGACAAACTGGGCGGGCTGACCGGGGGCGACCTGCTGGCGAAGCTGGACCGGATCGAGAACCTCCCCGAGCCTTATTGCCTTCCGTTCCCATATTATCTCTGCCCGGACTGCTCGCCGATCGGTGCGATAGTTCCCGACGTCCGGTTAGCAGCCGACGGTCAGAGCCAGATATGCGAACTGGGTATCTTCGCGCCCAAGCAGGCCGAGGAATTCGTCCAGGCCGTCGGCGGACCTGACTGCAAAGCCTTGAAAGCGCTCCGCGAAGAAAAACTGCACGACCACGACGACCCCTGGCGGGCGCTGCCGCTGGCGGTCAGAAGCCGGATAAAGCAATGGTTCAACCTGGAAGACGGAGAAAAGTTCGTCGTCTATATCCCCGACGGAGATTTTACCAAGACCGAAGCAGGTCTGGCCGGCATCGCACTGACGAACAAGCGGATGGTGTTTCGCAAGTTTGCCTCCAGGGTTGAGATTCCGCTGACAGAAAGGATCACAATCGAGTCGGTAACCGCCAAAGGACGGTCCCAATTGCAGATCTCCAGCCGGGACACCAAGCCGGCCCTTCTGGTCGCCAACGACGTCCTTGCCGAACGTCTTCGCATGTCCCTCCGCCGACAGGGCGCCAAAGCCAACTGGCTCGCCGCACAGGCGTGACAGCGCCTTCCGTACCCAGCCTGCGGCGATGTGTCCTTTATGTTTTACACCCAAACTCACTCCGTCTGGTGTCGTGACCGCGGTGTTTGCGGCGGCGTTTCATTTCGCTTATGTTCTGCGAAGGATTCCAATGAAAGTCTATCTCGAGACAATGGGCTGCCAGATGAACGTGCTGGACAGCGAGTTGGTCCGCTCGCTGCTGCGCGAGTCCGGGATGGAGATGACCGACGACGCACGGT
>DAOVFI010000549.1 GCA_030673005.1 Planctomycetales bacterium | reverse complement strand
AGGTAACGGTAAGGCGACGGAATTACCTTCCTGACGGGCAGCAGGAAATGCAGCGCGAGCATAATCAGAATGGATATCAGCAGATATGTGGGCGGTAGTATCTGTTTTCGCTTCATTTCAGCCTTTTGGTCCGGCTGGGCTTTTTCAACAATCACGGCGTCCCTTTACCTATGTTTTCCTTATCAATATTTTCCTTGAACCTGGAGGTTTTTTATTTTTACATTTTCTGGTAGGTTTCTTATCTCCAACCAATACTCTTCCTGTACATCTTCATCTATTTCAACTGAGGTATTGTACAGAGCGTCCCTGCCATCTTTTCTACAACCCGAAATCCAATAATGATCACCTGTTTCTACATCAAAATAATTTGACTTGAATCCGTCTCCCTTTAATGACTGGAAGCATTTTCCCTTATAATAAATCGTCTTCCCAGACTGAGAAAATGTAACTCTTCCAATTCTGGCCGGACCTGCCAACTCTCCATCCTTTTTATTTTCAATATACATTATTCGAGTCTTTTCCATTTTTTCGCCTTACTATTGATTATATCGCTTTCATATAAAACACCATTCGCCGGGTACCATGCAACGCCGTGAACAGCGCCGAACGGCAAGCCGGGCAGCCGATCGCTTGCCGTTCGGCGCTGTTTCAACGACCAAAGGATGCAAACAGTCCACAGATTACACAGATATATTTTCAATTCCGCAATCCGCAATCATTTCGTTTTTCTTGCCGGTTCGAGGTCGGCGATGGGGACCTGCATCTCGAACGCGCCGGCCTGGACGACGGCCTGGTCCTTGTCGTGATTGAATCTAATCAGCGTTGCCTGCTTGCGGAACGGCACTACGTAGAGTTTCTCGCCCGGCGCGGTCGCCAGGACGGCGTCGCGATTGGCCTTGGCCGCGGCGCTGTCGGGGCGCCTGTGATGGACGGGCTTGTCCCGGTGGTCGGTTTTCTTTTTCTGGCCGTGCGGGGGATGTTTGGGCTTTTTCCGGTGCGGCGCGAACGGTCCGGTCTGGGGGAACAGTTCCTGCAATCGCAGCCAGTGCGTTTTGCCCGATGTTTGAACCTTCGCCCTGCCGGCGGGCAGGTCAAGTTCCAGCAGTTTTCCTGCCCCCGGCGGGCTGGAGATTGGAACCTGTTGCCCGACGCGGACACGCCCGATTGCTGCAAGCCATTGCTCGAACTGCTGTTGCCGGCTGCGCTGCTGGGTTAGCGAGCGCTGATATTCCTTGTGGAGGTGCTCTGCCTCGTCGCGGAGACCGGCCGATTGGCGGGCCTGGACCATAATCTGCTCGCGGAGGTCGGCGATCTGTCGGCGGATGCCCGTCTGACCGAGGTCCGGCATCAGTTCGCTCAGCGGGACCTCGATCTGGACGTTATCGGCATCGACCACGGCGATCTGCTTGTTAAACTCGAATCGCACGAGCCGGCCCGGTTTCTTCAGTGTCGGGACGTGGATTTCATCGCCCGGCTTCATTTCCGCAAGCGAGGCCGTCCAGTTTTCGAACTGCTTCTGGAGGCCGAACAAATCGGCCAGTTTCGATTCATACTCCCCCTGAATGTCTTCCGCCGCCAGTCGGGCCGAGTGCGCCTTTGCGCGGGCGGTCTCGGACGCCCGACGGGCCGTCGAGGTCGCCCGGATCGCCTTGCGGAACGCACCGCCTTTTTCGTCGATGTATTTCCGGGCCGACGCGATCAACTGCTTCGGCAGGCCCATGGCGGCGGCGACCGTTATGGCGTGGCTTTCGCCCGGCTCGCCGATC
>DAOVFI010000632.1 GCA_030673005.1 Planctomycetales bacterium | reverse complement strand
TGGCGGCGTGGTCGGCGTCGTCGATCAGAACGATGTTGTTGGAAACGGCGGTGTGGTTGACGTATTTCCACGAGAATCCGTGTGCGCCGTTGCCGGCGCCGGTGTAGCCGGAGTTACGCAGGACGTGCTCGCCGTAAGCGGCAAAGTGTACGGCGTTGACGTCCTTGTGCGTGTGCCATCGGCGGAACTTGCAGTTCCACAAGGCCCCGGAAAGCGACCTGTCGGACGGATTGTCCTGGCGGAAGAACGCGCCGCCGTCAGGGAAAATCCTGCTGGGGGGGATTTCGGGTTTCGCCAGGGGCCGGCCCATAAGGACATAGTGCAGCAGTCGGCCCGCAGGCTTCTCGCCGTCGTTGCCCCACGCAGCGTATGCAGCCGCCTTTTTCGAAAAGCGGTACGCCCTGAACGTCGCCGGTTCGGACTTGTGATAATTCCTGTTCGGGCCGGTATCGCCGAAACAGATGTATCGGTTGAATGGGCTGACTGAATAACCGTAAAGCCACTCGTAGAAATTGATGATCCTCGGATCGGAGTAGAACTTGCTTTTCCCGGTGAACTCCAGGATGTCCATGAAGTGCGCCTTTGCGTATCGGCCGAAACCGAGGCGGGCGCCGGCGTATCCCGGCCCCTCGTTAAACACGCCGTCAGCGCCTATCAATTTGTACAGGTGCTCGCGATAGTCCTTGACGGCCAGGTCGATCCGCGGGTCGTCACGGTATATCGCCCAGACGCCGCGTACGCCGTAAGCGTTCAGATACCACCAACCGCCCCACTGCCAGAATCGGTCTGACATCTTGTCCAGGCCACCTTCAATCCCGGCTCGCTGGGCCGGTGTAAGGTCGTTATGGATAATGTCCAGGGCCAGGGTGGAGTTGAAAACCGCCGTGCCGGGGCCGACCCAATACCCGTGCCCGGCGTTGCTCCTGCTGACGACCATGAGTTCGTCGTGGATCTTGCCCCAGCGCTTGAGCGCGTCGGCGATCCTGTTCTTGTAGAGCGTCTTGTTGTCCGGGTCGAGTATGTACGCCAGCGCGCCGGCGGAGGTGATTTCCGACATTTGCCGGCACCTTTCCCGCAGACCTGCCCGCGAGTTGAAACGGGTTTTCTTCGCGAAGGCGATAGCCTCGGCCTTCATTTCCTTCCACGGCGACTTCGCCGCCCGCGCACGCAGGGCGGGATAGTCCGATTCCTTTACGATAAGGAATGGATGCGTAACCTTGCGTGTGGTAAGGGTCAGCTCCTTACCGGTCGCGGCGTTCTTCGCATCGTCCGAACTTTCAACCGCAAGATAATACCTTGTACCGTTTGCAAGTCCGGTCAGTGTTACCCGGTGCGACTTTACATACGAAGCGTCCCGGACGGTCTTTTCGTACTTTTTAGAGGCGGCGCCGTATCTGACAACGCTGTCGGAAGGCTCGTTCGTCTTCCAGGCGACGG
>DAOVFI010000748.1 GCA_030673005.1 Planctomycetales bacterium | reverse complement strand
GCATGTCGAAAGGTTGCTTTACATGCCCACCCCCGAAGACGGATGAGGGCATGGCACCCGTCTTATTTTCGCCATGGCATGAGGACGTTGGCGTCTTTTTTTAATACCCGCTTGATTGCCTTTCGGCAGGTTTGTGTCAATGGGAAATGCGGATAATTTTTCCACGTTCGGAAGATTCCCATCTCTACGAGCAGGTATTTCAGTCCGGAAAGCCAGCAGGCGATTTTTCTACCGCCATAGACGTCGTACATTATTCGGTTCATCCGTCCCTGAAGTCGTCGGGCCTTTGCGATATGTCCGTCGGCGACGGCGGTGATAATCTGCCCGGCGAGCAGGCCGTTGAAAATCCCCCCGCCCAACAGCAGGCCGTCGTAACCGGCCTGGAGGTACTCTACGCAGTTGAACTCGCCGCCGCTGAGCAGCCGCAGTTCCGGACGCTTACGCCGGGCGGCCAGGGCTATCCGCCGGCGACGCGGATCGGTTGAACTGTCCTTAATCAAAATCACGTTCTTCTCGGCATACACTGCCTTGAGGACGCCTTCCGGTATGACGATCGACGAGTACGTCCCGCGGTCGTAAATCCC
The DNA here is from genome assembly GCA_030673005.1 of Planctomycetales bacterium. Classification (GTDB taxonomy): domain Bacteria; phylum Planctomycetota; class Phycisphaerae; order SM23-33; family SM23-33; genus DAOVFI01. Next base: position 487 of record DAOVFI010000748.1, on the reverse strand, counting down.
CACCGGCAGGTGGCTTTTGCGTATCGCCTCGATGTAAAGATCGAGTATCGCTTCGGTGCGAGTGTTCGCGAGGAAGTAGGGTGGAGCGATGACGGCGATGTCGGCCCCGTCTTCTCTGGCGGCGCGGATATTGTCCAGGATGCGGGCCGACGAGTTGTCCGTAACCTGCACTGCAAGGGATAGTCTGCCTTTGGCGTACTTGACGGCCGTTCGGACAAGGATACACCTCTGCCGGTCGGTCATCCAGGGTCCCTCGCCGCAGGTCCCGGCAAGAAATAATCCTTTGACGCCGAGTCTGATATGATGCTCCACCAGCCGTCTCACCGAGGCGGTGTCTATCTGCATTTTATCCGTGAACGGCGTAGGCGTCGCCGACCAGACGCCGCGTAGATTGCTATTACCGATTCCTTGTATCACGATTATCTTTCAAATTATTATGTGTTTTATTCTTACCGGCCCATTACTCTCTTGCCAGTTTCTTCATCAC
>DAOVFI010000237.1 GCA_030673005.1 Planctomycetales bacterium | reverse complement strand
GCGCCGGCGACCAATGGATTCGGACAGCCGAGAAGCCCGCAGGTCAGGTCGTACTTGCTGTATATGACGGCTGTTCGATCTCCAAGGCGGACATATTCCAGCCTGGGAATTATCTTCCGCCGGCGGGCGCCCATTACGTGCCGGTAGGTAACTCTCTCCAATCCCTTGAGCATCGGATGGGCGCTGAGCATCGGCCTCAGCGCGTCGGGTCCGTACCAGTCGGTTATCATTTTGCGGAAGGTTGCGTCGAAGGTGTTCTTGTCGCCATTGCGGGGACCGCCGGCCCGATCAGCGATGAGCGTCCCGCCGGCGTCGATCCAGGCGCGGATCGCATCGAGTTGCTGCTTCGTGAACCGGACGCCGCCGGAACCGGTCAGGTGCGCGACCTTCGCGCCGGCGCCGGCCAGTTGGTCGGGGGTAACGATCTTAATCTCACACTTGATTTTTTCTTTTTTCGCCAGCAGGCGACTGAATCGCTCGAATGCCAGCGGCTCGGGGTCCCAGCGGTGCGGGTTGTCGCCGTACTTAATCCGCGCCAAGGCGATTGTGCGTTCGGCAGCGGGTATCGGCCTGGCGAAAATGTCGGCGAAACAGGTCAGTTTGGTCGGCATCTTCTTCAGCGACGCCCGATCGTTTGCGAAGTAGTGCAGGTTGGCGCCGAGTGCGAACATATCCCTGTCGGTGGCGTAGCGGCGTTTTTCCCAGGCGTCGGCGGGATTTCCCTGAATCACAAACGCCAGAACGCGCGTCGGCGAGGCCAGCTGCCGGACGCGGATCCCCTTGTCTTTAATCGGCAGATAGATCGTTCCCAGCGGATGGCCGGTCAGGTCCACGCTGGTCAGTTCCAGTTTGGGCCAGATTTCGGCCAGGAGTTTTTTGACCGAACCGGCGAACACCGCCGAAGCGGTATCAGGGTGAAAGACCAGCAGCCCGCCGAGCTGGACGAAGCGTTTGAGTTTGCCGCGCTGCTCGTCGTTGAATTTCAGCGGTTTTGTCCCTGCGATGTAAATGATGCGCGAGTCGGTCAGTTCCTCGACGGGGACTTTGAGGTTGACGACCTGCCAGTTGGCCGGTCGCTCCGACTGCTTCGCCAGCCAGCCGGTCAGGGCCGCCAGTTCGCGTGCGTGGTTGTCCCAGTCGCCGTCGTGGCGGAGTTTGTTGACGATGACCGGGGCCGAACCCTTGGCCAGGAACAGCAGCGCAAAGGACGTATCGACCAGCACCCCGCCGTAGCCTTCGTTGGTCAACTTGTACGGTACGGACCCGTCGGGTTTCTGGGCCTTCAGGAGTGTTGCGGCGATTTCGCGGAACCAGTCGTGCTTGCCGAAGTATTTTATTCCCGCCGCCGCCGCCACCCGCTCGCAATTATAGAAATAATAGGTCGCGAATTCAGGCCAGCCGTGGTTGTCGGTGGCGCTGAAGTTCTTTTCCATCCATTTCAATCCACGCCGGATGGATTTATATGCGCGTGTCCGTCTGTAACCGCCCAGCGCGCCGCGGCGGGCGTATGTCCGGTCGATTACCAGATACAGGCTGGCGATCCCGGCGGTGGTCATCGACGCCGACGGCCTGAAACCGATATTATTGTTGCCCGGCGGGACGTGCCGGGCGTGATAGTAAGTCCAGCTGCCGTCTTTCAGTTGTCCGGAGACGTACGTCATTTCCAGTCTCCGCCAGATGCGCTCCGACACTTCAAGTCGTTCGTTGCTGGCTGCCCACAGCCCCAGTACGCCGTAGTTGGTATTGGAGAAATCACCGATGTAACTGTAAAAACACGTTGACGGAGGAGGCACGTACTGCCACATCGTTCCTTCCTTGCCGCGGCGCAGAGAGCGAAGCAACATCTTTGCATCTTTTTTTAACACTGAGCGGTAGTCCCGTCCGTCGCGCAGGCGGTGGATTAACTCCATCCGCATCCCCAGCCCGTATGCGCCGATCATCTCCTTATCCATCAGCCACTTCAGGGCCTTTTTGAAGCGGGGGTCGCTCTGCTGACCGGCGGACGCCAGGGCGTTGAGGACCAGGGCGGTTTTCCCGGGCCAGTTGACGGCCAGCAGCCCCTTCACGCGCCCTCCCTTCCTGGCGATCTTGAAATCCTTAGGGACCTTCAATTCGTCCCACACGCCTTTATCGTTGGCTATGGAATAGAGGTAGGCGATTGCTTTTTCGATAGCCTTTTTGACGTTCCGGTCGTTGACGGGGTTTCCCGCCGCCGCCGCCGGAGGTGTTATCAGAGGCGCAAGGGCGATCAGGACCGTCGCAACGATTACCGTATTCATTCCACGCTGCTTCAGCATGGCGTATCACCTTAACAATATTCTGTCAGGCGTATTTTTACGGGTGCCATGTTTTCGCCCGTAGCAAAGCGAAGGGCGTAAACATGCCTACCCGCTTCGCGTGAAGGCATGGCACCCACCCAACAATTCATCCTACCAGTACCGAGCCGCTTTCTCTCATCAATCGGCTTTCACGCAGCGTCCCTGCGCCCAGGCGCGGAGGGTATCGACCTTCTCGGCCATGACTACCGACAGCGGACTGGTGGCGGTCAGTTCGCTTAATATGTCTTCATTGGTCAATTCGCGCCGATCTGCGAAGGCGGCGTACATTGCCGAGACGATAGCCTGTTCGATCTCTGCGCCGCTGAAGCCGTCGGCAGCGGCCAAAAGGGCGTCGAGATCGAAATTCGCCGGGTCGCGCTTACGCTTGATAAGGTGTATCTTGAAGATGGACCGTCGTGCGTCGTCGCCGGGCAGATCGACGAAGAATATCTCGTCGAATCGCCCCTTTCGCATCAGTTCCGGCGGCAGGGCCGAGACGTCGTTGGCGGTGGCGACGAGGAAGACGGCCTCGCCGTGATCCTGCATCCAGGTCAGCAGCTGCCCGAATATCCGCTGGCTCAGCCCGCCGTCGGACCGGGCGGCGTCCGCGCCGGCGCCGGCAGAGGCGAATGCCTTTTCGATCTCGTCGATCCATAGCACGCACGGCGCCATCGCGTCGGCAATCTTGAACGACTGGCGCAGGTGCCGCTCGGTCTCGCCGACGAATTTGTCGTACAGCGACCCGACGTCCATTCGCAGCAGCGGCATTTTCCAGTCCGCCGCGACGAATCGCGCCATCAGGCTCTTTCCACAACCCTGCACGCCCAGCATGAGAATTCCCTTCGGCGGCTCGAGGCCGAACTGCCTCGCCTCGTCGGTCAGCGCCCGTCGGCGCTGCTGAAGCCAGTTCCGCAGATGCTCCATTCCGCCGACTTCAGGGAGCGTCTCCGGCGGCGGCACGTAGTCCAGCACGCCGCTCTGGCGAAGACGCCGGCGCTTCAGGTCGATTGCCTTGGCGACGTCGTCGGAATCGAGTTTTTCGTCGGACAGCAGCGCCTCCGCCACTACCTGCGAAATCTCCATCCGCGTCAGGCCGCGAAGGTTCGCCAGAAACTGTTCCGTATCGGCCTGGCTCATCTCCATCTCCAGTTTGCCGTACCGCGTCAGTTCGCGGATCGTGCTCCTGACGTGCTGGAGTATCTCCTTTTCGTCCGGCAGTGGCAGGTCGTATTGGACCGACAGGGCGCTCATGGAGTCGGGCAGCCGACCTTCGGCGTCGATCATGAAAATGGTCCGGTTGTCTTTCGAGAACTCCATCGCCACCTCGCGGAGCAAACGCTGAACGACGGGATTGGTAAGGTGGCAAATAGCGTCCTTGAGAACGTAAAGGTGTATGGCGTCGTTATGGCGCAGATACTTCAGCACGCCGAGCAGCGACTCGGTCCCGCCGATCTTCCCCCCACCGCCGGGCGGCTCGACACGGACAAGACCCTCGCTTACGGACCACTCCATCACGAGCAACTGCATCTCCTTGCCCGCTTCGCGGATTACCCGTGCGGCGTAGGCCTCGTCCGGCGTCCGAATGGTAACGACGGCATGCCGCGTCCGGATAAGCGTCTTGAGGTCTTCTACCAGATCACCCATGTTTGTCCTTTCCGGTATTCTGAAAATATCTTAACCTCTCGGCGGACAGGTGGAAAGGGACTTCATACCCGACATGATTCCCGCTTGGGTGCATATTGATTTTGGTGGGTCCCAATTGGTGGCACAGGTTTTCAACCTGTGCACGCCCCACAGCAAACGAAGCAGCACAGGTTACAAACCTGTGCCACCATCGAACTGTCCACCAAAATCAATATGCACCCCTTCCCGCTTCGCGCTCTTGACAGGATGGTCTGACTGCCTATGCTGGTTTGGTTGCGCCGCCGGGGGACGGGCGACCTTCGATTTGCGACAGGGCTGACAGGAACAGCGACATGGCGAATATGAGCGACAACAACGTTACCATCATCGGATTGCAATGGGGCGACGAGGGTAAGGGCAAGGTCGTCGATGCCCTGGCCCGGACCTGCCGGTACGTGGTCCGCTACTGCGGCGGCGCCAACGCCGGACATACGGTTATAGTCGGTCAGGAGAAGTACGCCCTGCATCTTATCCCGTCGGGGATACTGCACGCCGACGTCCGCAACGTCATCGCCAACGGCGTTGCCTTCGACCCGGCAG
>DAOVFI010000318.1 GCA_030673005.1 Planctomycetales bacterium | reverse complement strand
ACGTCGCGCGATGCGTTGGCGATAACTGTCGGCTTGCCCTGGCCATAGACGTCCGCATCGTGCAGTGCCGGGTGCAGGTGCAGCGGGGAGTTGGCTCCCGGCGTGGCGGCCTCGACGCCTTCAGCCTGAACGGCCTTGCAGAATTTATCGACGGGCAGTCCACCGAGTTCATCAGGCCTGTACAGACCTATAGCGGCGTACCACCCGCCCATCGTCGAGCCGCTGTCCGCCGGCGGGCGGTGGGCCTTGATTCCGGGGGCGCCTTCCAGAAGGTCCCAGAAACGGTTCATCGCCTTTTGTATCTCCTTGATCCGCTCGGGATAATACTTCAGTTGCACTCGCCCGACGGACGAGGAAATCTGGTGCATCCGGTGTTTGTATCCGCCAAGCGGTACGCCGGCGAATTTTCTCAGTTCCGGGTCGGTAAGTTTGGCGTTCGCATCGCTGTACCTTGTCGCCGCGCCGGTCCGCTCGTAATGCCCGAAAGCGGTAGCCCGTTCGTGTATGTTCAGGTCGTTTGTGATGAGCATTCCGCCTTCGCCGCAGATGAGGCTCTTGCCGGCCATCATACTGAACGCCCCGACGTGCCCGATCGTGCCGCACATTCGCCCCTTATAAAGGGCGCCCTGAGCGTGCGAGACGTCTTCGACAACCTTGACGTTGTGTTTTTCGGCAATGGCCATAATCTCGTCCATCTCGACCGGGTATCCGCAGTAGTGGACAGGGACGATGGCTTTGGTCTTTTCGCAGATTCGATGCTCGATATCGGCGGGGTCCATACAGACGGTGTCGTCGAGGCAGTCGGCGAAGTTGATGGTCGCCCCCAGCGACAGGGCCGGCATGACGTTGGCCCAGTAGGTCAGGGACGGGGCGATGATCTCGTCGCCGAAGCCCACGCCGCAGGCCCACATCGCACCCAGCAGCGACGAAGTTCCGTTGCAGTAACCCAGGGCGTACTTGACGCCGAAATACTCGCAGATCTCTGCCTCCAACTTCATGGTAACATCGGTGTTACTCATCGCCCCGCCACGGCGGAGCATGGTCAGTGCGGCCTCTTCGTCCTCGGGCGTAATGATAGGCCAGGTAAAAATATTTTCCGGGTCTTTTGTAACCACTTTGGGTCCGCCGAGAATTGCAAGACGTTCTTTCGTTGAAGACGCTACTTTTGGCGAAGACATTACCTTCTCCTTCTTTGATAATAAGGTTCAAAATCCAGTGGCACAGATTTCGCCAGGGATGCCTGACGGAACCTGTGCCACCAAAATCCAATAAACGAGGCCGACGGGATTCGAACCCGCAACCACCGGATCGACAGTCCGGAACTCTATCCAGTTGAGCTACGGCCCCATGTATCAAACCAACAATATAACATGGAATGTGTATTTATTACAGGAAAAGGTAGAGGATTGTCAAGAATTCTTTGCCTTTGGTTTCCAATAATATGAATGGTGGCAACGAAGCCTGTGAGACGATATACTATTTAAGGATGTCAGTAGAGCATACCGAAAATTTCGAGCCGCCGGAGGGTCTGGGCTTTGAGACGTTTTCCCCGCTCAAGCAGGCTTTTAAGCGTGCGTTGATTAACCCGTTGGCAAATTACATGCCTGCTGGTCTGACCAAGGCTGCGCTGCGTTACGGCAAGAGCGAACTGGCGGCTGCGAACTGGACCGACCCGGGCGGATGGCGGAGCATGGTCATCTCTTACAACGGCCGATGCGAACAGATCGCCGATAAGATTCTCGTCGGCGCCGGGACCGTGCCGACGGCCCTGCGTAACCGGAAACGACTTGCCGCTCACCTGCTGGCCGACCTGATCGACGCCGACGGGTCCGAATCGACCCACGTCCTGTGCCTGGGCGCCGGTCCGGGCCAGATCATCATCGAGGCCATGGCGCAGGCGAATTCCAAGGCCCACGCCACGCTGGTGGACATTAATACCGACTCGTTCGATTTCGGTCGGCAACTCGCCGCCGAGCGCGGGCTGGGCGAGTGCGTCCGTTTCATAGAAGCCGACGTCTGCGACCTGCACGAGTACCTCGACGATCCGCCTCACATCGTCAAGATGCTCGGCATCTGCGAATATCTCGGCGACGAGCAGATTGTAACCATCGCCCGGGCGGCTGCGGATTTAATGCCCGCCGGCGCGCCGATCGTCTTCAATTCCATCTCGAAGAGCCACGGAACGGACAGATTTTTCCGGCGCGTCTTCGGCCTGCACATGATCCATCGCTCGCCGGATGAGTTGTCCGGACTTATGCAGCAGGCCGGCTTCGGGGATTTTATAGCACATCGTGAACCACTTGGCGTTTATCATGTTATCATCGGCAGGAAGGTCCGGTCTGGCGAGATGTCAGAGGCTCACTGATCGATCCGCAGTCGAACTACTCGATAAAACAAAACAGCATTATGGCTGACATTTCCATACCCTGGGGAGATGAAACGCTGACGGCCCGACTCCCGTCGGACTGGACCGTCTGCCAGAGGGCAATGCCGACCATCCCGCCGGCGGGGGACGACTGGCCCGAGCATCTTGCCGCCGCGCTGACACAGCCGGAGGGAACGGCCCCGCTGGCGAAACTTCTCGCCGCCAGGCTCAACGCCCGAATAGTCATCATCGTCGAAGACCTTACGCGACACAGCCCGCTGCCGATCATTCTTGAAGCGATCTTTCGCGAACTGCATTATGCAGACATCCCCGACGAGAACATCGAGATCTTTTTCGCAACCGGCATGCACCCGCCGCTTTCGGAAGAGCAGGCGGCTGAAAAAATCGGTCCGGGCCTGGCGAACAGCATCTCCTGGCGGTGCAACCCGTGGCGCGACCGCGACGCCTATGTACGGCTTGGAGTCGTTCGGGTCGCCGGGGCGAGTATGGAGTTGCTGGTCGATCGCGGCGTAGCCGCCGCTGACCTGCGGATAATCGTAACGTCGGTCAGTCCTCACCTTCAGGCCGGTTTCGGCGGCGGATACAAGATGCTCGTTCCCGGATGCGCGCACCTGGAGACGATTCGCCGGCTGCACCTTTCGGCGGTGCCCCGGCGCCCGGTCCGGCAGGTAGGTCAGCCCGCCCGGTGTAATCGCATGCGCCGTCTGATAGACGCCGCCGGTCAGGTTGTCGATGAGGCCGGCGGCGGGAAATCATTCGGCGTGCAGTACATACTGGACGCATCAGATCGCCTCGCCGCCGTCGCCGCTGGTGACGTTACGGTCTGCCAGAGGATGCTGGCCAAGAACTGCGCCGCCGGTTGCGGTGTTATCCTCGACGCGCCCGCCGACGTTGTTATCGTCAACGCCTGGCCGCGAGACTTTGACCTTTGGCAGTCATTCAAGTGCATCGCCAACACCTGCTGGGCGGCTCGCAAAAACGGCGTTATCATCTGCCTGGCCCGCTGTCCGGGCGGGGTGAACATGCCGACGTTTTCGCTTCCGATAAAACCGATATGGGTCCGTCGAGTCGTTCGGTTACTGGGCGCCGGCGCGCTGTCG
>DAOVFI010000029.1 GCA_030673005.1 Planctomycetales bacterium | reverse complement strand
AGCGTGTATTTTTTACGCATTCCAAAAGGTAGCTCGTTTCCCGGCTGGGGGATGATGCGGATGTCGCCGGTGAATCCTGTAGCGCCGCCGCACTCACCTCCGTCGTCTTCGCATCCGATGTTAGTCCCGTAATACCTGGCGGCGCTTCCGCGGTCGGTGTCCGGGTAGTACATGCTGAGGATGGTTCCCTCGATGTTGGCAGTGCCTCGGATATCGACGATCCCGCCGACGATTACCCCGGTCAGCGTACTGTCGGGGTTGGTTTCGAAATCATATCCGCGCCCTCCGATATCGACACCGAAGTTCGGCGCCAGGATGGTGCTTTCGGGCATGAAGTCGTTGGTGAAGGTTGTTTCACCCGCGAAGGTCAGTGCGTTCTTGCTCCACCAGTAGTCGCGCGGCACTGCGGTGATTACCGGGCCGTTGAAAGTGCAGTCGTCGAAGACCACGTTGTTGGACAAATCGTTGTGTTGATCCGCGCTGCTACCTTCGTAGCCTGGAATGGCGTGTTCGCTGTAGTAGTCGTGCGACCAGTCGTCCAGCGTCTTTGTCTCGTTGGAGTCGATGTAGATTATCTGGTTGAACGTACAGTTGACGAACTTCGGGTTGTACCCGACGGGTATATAGACGTTGTCGAAAGTCCGGTTCTCGTACACGGGACGGTCGATCCGCCGGCGTATGTTGTTCGGGGCCGGGAACGGGTCGTCATTGTTCCAGTGGTCGGGTGGATCAAGCGTGGTAATGTCCGTCGTACCGGTTTTATAACTGGACGTGTCGAAGTCGTCGGTGGTGTACTCGGAGAACTCCGGCGCGTCATAGACAAATCCCTCGTGTTCGCCATCAACGTAATCGTCCGAATCGTACTCTTCGAACTCCGACTGACTCATGACGGTCGCGAGTGTCCCGTTGACGGTGGTGTCTTCATCCGACGTGAACGGGGGAATGTCGTATCCGTTGATATGTGTCCGGTTCCATGTACTGAAGAGATCGCCGTCGATAACGGCCGCGTCGGTGATAACTATGCGAGATCGGCTGGCTACGGAGTAATGTGTTACGGAAGTATCCTCGTCAACGCTGAGAGTAACCGCGACCTGCCGCGTGTAGGGTCCTGAATTACCCGTTACGATCAGGCGGACCAAACCGACGCCGGCCGGAGCCATGGAGAAACTGAAATCGGCGCCGTCAGTGCCGAATGCGATATTCGGCACGGAAACGCTTCCACCCGACATTGAGATACTTTCTCCCCCAAGGTTGCTCGTTCCGTCCATTTTGGCCGAGAGGTGGTTGTAGGCGACCTGAATCATATCGGGCTGGCCGTCCCAGGTCGGAGCGCTCTGAAGTCCCTTCAATGTGAACATGGCGAAGTCCAGTCCGCCCTCGGCGGCCAGGCGCGCCTCCTCGGCTTTGCGCCAGTTCTCACTCTTGCGCAGGTTCAGGTCCGTAGCGCCGACCATCGCCACCGACAGCGTGCTGAAAATAGCCAGCAGCAGCAGCGCCAGAATATAAGCAACGCCTCGACGACAGTAATTACACCTTCTTGACATCTTCATACCTGTGATCCCTCCGGGTAAATGTGTTTGCAAGCCCGATGCGTTGTCTGAAAATCAGTACTCTATATTCCGGCGCGGGCACGCGGAAGTGGATACGCTGAAGTAATTGTCGCCGGCCTGAAGGTCCAGCCGGGTCGTTACGCTCTTTGTGTACTCGACCCCCTCGCCGTCCAGGCCGGTCTCCCGGACGACGTTGAAGCCGACTATCTGCGCAATGTGATCGGAGCAGATAAGTGATTCGGTGGCCTTCACACCGTTGACGGTGCGACGGCAGTAAAGCACTCCGTCCTGCAATTCGTACTCGATCTCCGTAAGCCCTTCCGGATTGGTCGGCGGCACGATAGTAACCCGCTGGGAATCCGAATCGATCGCCTCGGCGGTGCGTATCTCGGACATCATCCGGTGAAGCACCACCCGCGCGGTCTGTGTCAGTTGGGCGATCTTTGTGTTCTCGCTGTAATTCTGAAAACTGGCCTGCATCGCCACAGCCACCGCCGACAGCAGCAGCGCAAGTATAACCAGCGCAACCAGCATCTCGGCCATCGTAAAACCGCTTTTTCTTCCTGTAATCGTTGTCACTGTGTCGGCTCCTCGTATGATTCAGGGACTACCGTTATAGTGTATTTTTTTCGCATACCGAAAGGCAGTTCCATCCCCGGCTGGGGGACAAGGCGGATGTTGCCCGGGACACCGGCGTCGCCTTCTTCGCCTCCCAGTCCGGCATAGCCGATGTTGGTGCCGTAGTACCATGCGCTTGAGCCGTAATCCGTGCCCGGCTCGTGCATGCTGAGAATGGTTCCCTCGACGCTGGCCGAGCCGCGGATATCGACGATGCCGCCGACGATAACACCGGTTAACTTGCTGTCGGGGTTGGTCTCGCTATCGTAGCCGCGTCCGCCGATATCGACGCCGAAGTTCGGCGCAAGTATAGTGCTTTCCGGCATGTATTCGTTGGCGAAGGTGGTCTCGCCTTCGAATGTCAGTGCGTTCTTGGTCCACCAGTAGTCGCGCGCCACTGCCGTGATGACAGGCCCGTTGAACGTGCAGCCCTCGAAAACCACGTTGTTGGAATGCTCGTTGGTGGGGTCGTCGCTGTAACTTTCCTTCCCGGGAATACAGTTCTGGTTGTAGTAACCGTGAGACCATTCTTCGAGCGTCGTCGTTTCGTTTGTATCGACGTAGATGATGCGGTTGAACGTGCAGTTGATGAATTTCGGATTGTGCCCGACGGGGATATAGACATTGTCGAAGGTTCGGTTCTCGTACACCGGACGATCTATCTTGCGGCGGATACTGTCGGGATTGGGGAACGGCTCCTGATTCAGCCAGTAATCGGGCGGGTCCAGCGTGGTGATGTTGGTCGTGCCGGTTTTATAATCGGTCGTGTCGAAGTCTTCGGTTGTGTACTCGGCGAATTCCGGCTCGTTATAATCCAGCCCCTCGTCTTCGCCGTTTATGTAGTCGCCCGAATTATACTCGTCAAAATCGGACTGGCTCATTACGGTTTTGAGTTTGCCGTTGACGGTGGTTCCTTCTTGGGTCTTGAACGGCGGCGAGTACTCGCCGTTCTTCCAGATGTTCGTCCTTGTCCACGTGCTGAACACGTCGCCGTCCACAACGGCGTTGTCGGTGATAAAGACCCGCGACCGGCTGGCGACGGTATAGTTCGTTACGGTGGTGTCCTCCTGGATGTTGAATTTAATCGCCACAGTTCGCGTGCAGGAGCCGGAATACCCTGTTACGGTCAGCCTCAGTTGATCCGCTCCGGCCTGAACGACGGTAAAACTGAAACTCGCATCATCGCTTAAGGAGATGCCGGGCACAGAGATAACCCCGCAGGACATCGAGACGGTTTGTCCGCCCAGGTTGCTCGTTCCGTTCAGTTTCCCTGACAGGTGGTTGAAAACGATCGGGATCATGTCCGGTTGCTGCCCCCAGGTGCCTTCGCTGAGGACATCTCTCATCGTGTGGATGGCGAATTCCAGTCCGCCCTCAGCGGCCAGGCGCGCTTCGCCGATCCGGCGACAATTGTCGCTCTTGCGGAGACCCAGGTCGGTACTGGATGCAAACGCCACAGCCAGCGTGCTGAAGATCGCCAGCAGCACCATCGCCAAAACATACGCGAACCCGCGACGATATCGAAAGTTGGATTTTTTTAACGTACTCATGTCTAGTCCTTCTTCGTAACGAGCCAGCCGGCCTTGAGCACGGACTGGCCCTCGTAGAGAATTGTAACTTCTACGTATATCAAGTCGCTCGTTCCGGGCGATACTGTTGCGGCTATGCAGTTCGGGTCACACCATCTCAGCGAAATCTGCTGCGACCATCCGGTCATGTCACTGGCCGCCTGTCCTGTTCCGTCCCTCGGCGGGTCGTAAGTTACGTACATCAGGTCGTCGATATCATCGACGAACACCTGCGGGTCCTCACCCGTGTCCGGACCGGGATACTCTTCGGGGGTATCGGGGTCTTTGAATGGCAGTTTCAGCGTCCACTCGCGAACCTCCTGCCAGAGATAGACAGCCTGTGTAATGTCGCGCGCTTCGGCGTTGACCTGCGTTCCCGACTTCGTCGCGACCATCATGGCCGAGACGCCGAGACCGACCATAAACGTCGCAATCAGAGCCTCGATGAGGGTAAAGCCCCGGCGGAATGCTCTACTTCCGCCCCGCCTGCGATTTTTTTTACACGTCAACATCAGCAATAACCTCCGGTAACACCTCTCTACTTGACCAGTTGCGACAGTTTGAAGATCGGAAGAATTATGCTCATTGCGATAAATCCGACAACAAAACCCATCAGGACGATCATCAGCGGCTCGATCATCGCCGTTACCGCCTTGATGGTGTTTTTCAGTTCCTGGGCGTAGAAATCGGCCACGTCGGTAAGCACCTCGGCCAGTTTTCCCGACTCCTCGCCCGCCGATATCATCCGCACGACGTTACCGGGCAGCAGCGAGTGCTGCGCCAGCGGCGCGGCGATCTTCTTTCCACCCTTGACCGAATTGTACACCCTCTCCCACATCCGCTGGTAAAGGACGTTTCCGGAAACTTCTCCGGTGATCTCCAGCGTATCAAGCATAGGAACGCCGGCGTTGACCATCTCTCCCATGGTCTGGAGGCCACGGGTAATGTACAGCGAGCTGAAGACTTTTTTCATAATCGGGATTTTAAGTTTGGTCAGGTCCCACCAGACACGCCCGTAAGGCGTCTGGATGAAATAGTAAAATCCCCCCCCCGCCGATATAACAATCCCGATGACTATATACCAGTAAACGCGAAGGAAAAAACTCGCCGCCAACAGTATCTTCGTCGGTGTCGGAAGCAGCGCCTCCTTGCCTGCAAACAGCGTGGTGAACTTAGGCAGCACGAAAGTCAGCAGGAAAATGGTCGTGGAAATGGCCATAACCGCGATGATAATCGGATAGACCATCGCCCCGCGGATCATCGACCGCGTCTCAATCTGCTGATGCAGGTAATTACTGATCCGTTCAAGCATGTGTCCGAAACTTCCGGACATCTCCGAGGCCTTGACCATATTGACATAGAGCGGGCTGAACACCTTCGGATGCCTTGCAAGGGCCTCTGAAAACGGCTTGCCGCCCTCGAGGTCCTCGCGGAGTTGAACCACGACGCTTTTGAACTTGGGATTATCGATCTGGTCGGCAATATCTCCGATGGCGTCGCGGACGTTAATACCGGCCTTGATCATCACCGCCAACTGGTTGGTGAAAGCGTAAACGTCCTTAAGGCCAGGCCCGAAGTTGATGCTGAAACTGGTTATTTTCTGCAGAAGGCTCTGTGCACCCTGACCGGCCTCCGCAATGTCCAGCAGATACCCCCCCTGCCCGCGAACCATCGAAGCCGCTTCGGAAAGACTGGTCGCGTCGATCCTCCCGGCCGTTACCGCACCGCCCTGTCCCCTGACCTGATACTGAAACTGTGGCATTTTTACTCCTCCCGACCAGCCTGATTAATTAGCCCTGAAAACCACAATACCGTTGCCCTTTCAACGGTCCTAACAGATTGACGATGCTTCGACTGAGACATTGTTTCTTTCCGTAATGACACAATCCTGCATAATAAGGCACTATTGCAACCTACGATTCGCATCAGAACCATGCAAATTGGAGGAACCTTTACCCGACAGAAATGCAAAAATCACAGAATAGACCGGAGTACCGGAATGCAGGATTACCAATATAAAAAAAGGGAATGGGAGTCTTTTCCCCGTTAATGGAAAGGATTATCCAAAATAACCACAGACTTAACGCGGAAAAAGGACCCACGTCCTCTTTTTCCCGCGTGTTGCTTCCCGTTCACGCGCCGATGGCCTGATTAATCACATCGCGTGATTTGGCTTTGGCCAGTGCGTTTTCCCGACTGATACAACCGTTGAGAAACAGGCGTTTGATGGACTGGTCCAGCGTGATCATTCCCATTGCAGCGTTGGTCTGGATGATGTTGGGTATCTCGAAGACGCGGTTTTCCCGGATGCACGCCCTGACCGCGCTGTTGCAGACCAGCACCTCCGCAGCCGGGATCATACCGTCGTAGTCGATCCTCTTGAGGAGGGTCTGGGTGATTACCGCCTGAAGCGTGTTTGCGAGCATGGCGCGTATCTGGTTCTGCTGCTCGGCGGGAAATATGTCGATGATACGCTCGACGGTCTGAGCGGCCGATTGGGTGTGCAGCGTGGAAAGGACCAGGTGTCCGGTTTCAGCGGCAGTTATTGCCGCGCTGGAGGTTTCAAGGTCTCTCATCTCGCCGACCAGGATGATGTCGGGGTCCTGGCGGAGCACGTGCCGCAGGCCCGATGCGAACGACGGGACGTCGCTGCCCAGTTCACGCTGCTCGATGAGGCACTTATCATGCTGAAGCGTGTATTCGATCGGGTCTTCCAGGGTGATGATGTGTTTTGCATATCTCTGGTTCATCGCCTGGATCATTGCGGCAAGGGTGGTGCTTTTTCCCGAGCCGGTCTCACCGGTTACGAGTACGAGTCCGCGAGGCAGATCGACGAAGGATTCCACAACAGGCGGCAGATTCAGCGAGCTAATGTTCGGCACCTGTGAGGAAATTGCCCGGAACGCGATGGCGATGGAGTCCCGCTGGAAGTGCGCGTTAACACGAAATCTGGCGCGGTCCTTCACGTACGTTGCGAAGTCCATGTCACGCTTGCGGAGAAACTGGGCGTACCGGCGCTCGCCGAGCATCTCGCGCACCAGCACGGTGGCGGTTTCCCCGGTAACTACGGGAAACCGCGACGGCAGCAACTCGGTATTTATGCGGAACATCGGAGGACGTCTGACCATGACGTGGATGTCGGACGCCCCGCGATCAATCGCCTCGTTCAGCAATTCCTGTAAGGTCATCATTCTCTCCTGGACGTGTGGCGTTTGCCGACTGCTACACCTCGGTTACCCGTGCGATTTCCTCCACGGTGGTCATGCCGGCGGCGACCTTCTGGATCCCGTCGGCTGTCAGTGTCCGCATCCCCTGCTCGGTACAGGCTCTGCGGAGGTCCATCAGGGACGGATTGCCGGAAATCAGGTCGCGTATCACCTCGCCGATCTCAAGCAATTCGTATATGCCCAGCCTGCCGGAATAACCCGTATTCCTGCATTTATCGCAACCTGTGCCGCGAAAAACCTGAGAGATATCGGCCTTGTGCCTGGCGAGGTAGTGAGCGTCGGCTTCACGTATTGTCTTCTCGGGCGCCTTACAGTTTTCACATATCTTCCGTACGAGTCTCTGTGCCAGGATGGCGTTCAGGCTGGCGGCGATAAGGTACGGTTCGATTCCGATGTCGATAATCCGGGATACCGACGAGGGCGCATCGTTGGTGTGAAGGGTTGAAAGCACCAGGTGTCCCGTAAGCGAGGCCTGCACCGCGATACGGGCTGTCTCCTCGTCGCGAATCTCGCCGATCATGATAATGTCCGGGTCCTGGCGCAGCAGGCTCCGCAGAGCGGCTGCGAAGGTCATTCCGATTTGCTCGCGGACGATGACCTGGTTGGCGAAAGCCAGTTGATATTCGACGGGGTCTTCGACCGTCGAGATGTTCATCGTATCCCCGTCCATCACGCGCATGGCCGAGTACAGGGTGGTGGTCTTTCCGCTTCCGGTCGGTCCTGTTACCAGCACGATCCCGTGGGGCTGCCTGATCTGGTTGTTGAAGGCATCGAGCGTGTCGTCCCACATGCCGAGGTTTTCCAGTCCGACCATGATCGAGCGGTTATCGAGTATTCGGATAACGGTTTTTTCTCCGTGCGTTGTCGGGAGCGTGCTGACTCGCAGGTCCACGTGCCGTCCGTGGACCATCGCCCTTATTCGCCCGTCCTGCGGCAGGCGGTGCTCGGCGATGTCGAGATTGGCCATGATCTTCAGACGCGAAACGATGGCGGCGTGCATCTGGAGAGGCGGCGCCGGCTGCTCGAACAGGACGCCGTCGATGCGGTACCGGATCCGCAGCACGTCCTCGCCCGGCTCGATGTGAATGTCCGAAGCGCCTTCCTGGACGGCGCCGGTAATCAGGAAGTTCACGTATCGGATGACGGGACTTTCGCCGGCGATTTTCTCCAGGTCGGTTACCTCGTCGGTTTTTGTTTCCATCACCTCCACGTCGTCCTCGTTGATTCCCTGGATGATTTCATCGACGCCCTGCCCCGCCGATACGCCCAGTTCCTCGACGACGGCGAGGATGTCACTGGTCGGCGTTACGACCAGATGTATCGGTTTTCGTATGTGCCGCTTGACCTCATCGACGAGGAAGATGTCGGCCGGATCCGAGATGCCCACCACCACGGCTTTTCCGTCACGGCGGATGGGGATCACGCATCTGCGCTTGATAAACTCCGGGTTGAGCAGTTTAAAGGCGTCACGATCGACGTCTTCGGGTGTAATCGACTGAAAGGGAACCTTGAAATATACCGCCGTCGCCTGAAACGCCGTGTTTTGATCGACCGCCTTGTCCTGAACCAGCGCCTCCAGAACGCTTATTCGCGGGTTCTTTCTCTGTTTCGCCAGTGCAGCCCCTAACTGCTCGGTGGTAATAATTCCGTTTTCGAGCAGGACCGCCGCGGGACCGCGCGGAATTTCACCCGACTTTTCCGGCTGCCAGAGCTTGGTGAAATCGCTCGGGCCACTCTGTTTCGGCTCGACCAACTCGCCGGTCTGATTTTCAAGCGCCTGTGACACCCGCCGACTCCCTCACGGCATCTCCAGAACGAATTTCTTGTCCCGCCAGATGAGTATTACCGATTTGGCCTGGATTTTCTCGACGGTGAAACCCTCAATCTCCTGTCCGACAGTAAGGAGGTTGTCGGAGATAATGGCCGTTCCTCCGTTGCGCCCTCTCATAACAGATTGAAGTTGCAGTGTTTTCAGAATGGCCATCGCTTTTTCCTGCGAATCATCTTCCTGTTTTTTCGCCACCGCCGCCGGTGTTTTATCGGGTTTTTTAGCACTTTTATCGGGTTTCCTGGTGATGCGGCGATTGAATACGAAAGGATTCTTGCGTAACTTGTGCAGGGGTATCTGGCACTTGGTTATCTTATCGTAGAAGCTTTTCAGGACGCTTGAAGTGCCGTGTCCCGAGGTTGATACGCCCATTTGGGCCGCTTCTTCATTTGATATGCGGAGGATCGCACTGTTAACGCGTGATTCCACTCCCTGCTGCTCGGCCGAGGCCTTTTCCGGTCCTTTCCGCAGGGACAGACCATAAACAACGCCAACTCCCCCCACAAACAGAACCACCAGCAGGACATTGGACCTGAGCATCTGCTTTTTATACCGTTGCGACGAATTCTGCTGCCCGCCGGTCTGCTCAGGATTTCTCGCGAAGTTCTCTTCGCCGTCGGCGCCGTCGCCTGTATCGACAGCGCCCGAACCGTTCATTCCTAAAACGTTATCGGACATTTTTTAACCCTTACCTGAACGCTCAAAAAAGACTGATACCGTACAAAGGGCCCGTATCTTTCCCTCTTCGGCCTTTATGTTCTTCTCTATCTCCATCTGCTGGAGTCGCATAATCCTCGGCTGGGCCTCCAGGGCGAGAAGGAATCCGTAGAATCCGGTGAAAGACCCCTCCAGTTGTATGAAGATCGGCTGTTCAGCATACGGACCTTCGGAGTCTGTCAGTTTCACCACCTTGCCGGAGGACCTGAGCGTCCTGATGCTCTTTGTGGTCAGCTTATTGGCCTCAGCAAGTTTCCAGACTTCCCGGAGAACCTTGTCGATCTCTTTCTCGCTGGGTAATTTCGATCGGAAGAACGCGATACCCTCATCCAGCGATTTGATTTCCGTTTTCAGGTTGCCGATCGTGGCGGTGGCGCGGTTCAGCGCCTGTAATTTTTCCTGCCGGGCTTCAATCTCCTCGGTCATCTCGTCATTACGAGCGTCGGCGGGACGAAATACGAACCACCACGCCCCGACAGGGATAGCCATCAGCAGGACGATAAAAACGATTTCGCGAATACCTATCTTCATGATGCCTCCTTTGCGCTGCCGGTCCGTTCAGGCAGTTCGGACAGTCTCTTGTCCCCCCTGTCCGCATCGGTCTCTTTCGCGGATGTCGCGGCCCCACCAACGACGTCAGCGTCCGATTTCAGTCGAAGTATCACCTGAAACTCGCGAGCGACGATTTCGTCGATCTCCTCCTCCTGGCTGTAAATAAGGTCAACCGACTCCATAAGCGAACAGTGCGACATGGCGGTTATGAACTGGGCCACTTCGAGGTCCGTACCGGCAAGACCGGTTATGGTAATCATAACCTCTAAATTCTCGGGGGCCTTGGAGGCCGACTTACCCTTGCGCTTTGCGGAAGCGGTCTTGTATCTGGACTTGCTTTTTCCGGAGGATGATAATTTCTTACTGCGCTTCGTGGCCAGCTTGAATTCCAACAGCGAGGCGCCTTTCGGAAGGGCATTGGCAACCACGGCCAGCAGGTAACTCCGCGGAACGCGTTCGAGCAAATCGGCGGTGAGTTTCGCCTTCTTCAGCATTTCATGCTTGGTGACGTCCAGTTTCTGCATCTGCTCAATTAGTTTACCGGCATCATTGTATGACTGATTGACTCTCCCGCTGACTTCCAGTGTGCGTTTGTGTTTCTGGTCGGAGACTACCGCCGCCGTCAATACGCCGGTCATCACCGCCGCGAACAAGACCGAGCACATCAGGTTCGCTCGCTTCTGCGTCTGTCTGGCAATGTAGTCTTCGGGAAGCAGGTTCACAAAACTCATAGTCTCACCTCACGCAGCCTCTTGCTGTCCGCTCAGGAGGCTTAATCCAACTGCAACCACCCACGCCTGTCAGGGTCCGTGCAGGTTCGGCTGTCGTCCGGCACAGACGCACGTGGCGGGTCTTATCGGCACCGGCGGGGAAACGACGCCCCTTCACTAACCACGACCGCTCCGGGCGCGCATACTCAACATGCCGTGCGGACCGGCCGACCGGTAACGCAACGATACATCCGGGATCGGAAACTCTGATTCCGTGCCTCACAACCGCTCCGCCGTCCTCCACTGCACGACCACTGTATATCTGAAGCATACGATACGACTCGCAGTCATACCGATATTCCATAATCCTGCAACATTGCTATCGGCGAGTTGCGGACGTACATCAAGTAATCCCAAAGGAAATAGTTGACCTGCTGAAAATCAACGAATACGGGATAATCCGCATAATCCGAACGTGATCGAGCCTGTGTGAGCCGGCAGCCCGCCTGCCAGGCCGTAGCCTTAGCGAAGGCGGGTAGTCAGTAGTCAGTAGTCGGTAGCCGGTAGCCGGGAAAAACACATTCTTTCTACTGGCTACTGACTACGGGCTACTGGCTACTTACCGTTTATTTTAACCCTTTATTTGTGAAATCCTGTACTTAGCGAAGGCGGGCAGCCCGAAGATACTTTTCAGACAAAGCCTAATCGGGTCTTTTTCACTTGAAGGGCGAAACTGTTTATATAGAATAATGTTAAAACATGGTATTGTTTTGACGCGTCCCGAAAGGTTTCGGCGAAGGTATCGCAGCCCCGGGCGCTGAAAACCATACGCGAAAGGTATAATTATGGATGTCAAACTGGTGATGTTTAAAAAAGACGGGCAGCGTAAGGATTTCGCGATCACTAATAAGACCACGATCGTCGGACGCAGCGAGGAGTGCAACCTCCGCATCCCCCTGCTGAGCATATCCAGGCAGCACTGCGAACTTGTCAAGACGGATGACGAACTCCAGGTCCGCGACCTGGCCAGCTCAAACGGAACGTACGTGAACAACCATCGCGTCAATGAAAAGGTGCTGAAAGCCGGAGACCGTATCGCCATCGGGCCTATGATCTTCACTGTACAGATTGACGGTCAACCCGAGGAGGTTGCGCCGGTCAAGACCAGGGCAACCAAGGCGCCGCCGCCACTTCCGACGTCCGAAGAAGAGGAGGAAATTATCGATCTCGAGGCCGGCGGGTCTGATGAAGAATTCGACCCCATCTCCGCCCTCGAAGCCCTTGCAACGGATACAGAAGAAGAACAGAAGGATTAGCCGCGACCTCTGCGTCTGCCTGTTTCCTGGTGGAAGCCGGATGGATGCGCGGACGTAAACGTGGTAGTGAAATCACTGCCACGTTACGCACTTGAAGAAAAAAATCTGATAAAAAAGTAAAGTAACCCTTTACTAATCAGACGCTGCTGCATATAATTATTGAGAATGGAGGTGCTGCTCTGCGAAACCTTCATTTCATTCCTCGCTGTGCTTAACCTCGCTTGTTCGCATTGTTTTTACCTCGCAGTTGATCGATTTTCAAAAAATCCTCGCAACACAAAACCTCGCAATTTTTTCTTCGCTCGTTTGTATTTTGGTTGCGTGTATTTTGAAGCCCTCCTCGCAGCGCTCGATTTTATGTTTATGCCTTAATAAAACGCGGCGCTCGTTTCATCGCGCATACCGGTAAATGCTCAAGAATAACAGACGTTTCGAGCGATTCGGTGGAATGGTGTGTACATGCGTTATGTAAGACCGGCCTGCCGCTTCTACCGCTCGAACGGCCCGAGAGTCAGGAGGAAACAAGATGCTCAGAGTAAATGTGATGGTTGTCCTGGTGGTTATGTTACTGTCCGGAGCGGTTGCAACGGCGGACATTACGGTCATTTCCTCTCCAATGGATTTTCAGGGATTTGACCCGGACCCGGATTTCGACAACGACTACGGGCACGTCTGGTTCACTGAGACGACCCCGCCCTGGCTGGCACAGGACGGCAGCGACGCCAACTACTGGTATTTCCGCGGGCGGCAGGAATACAGCCCCCAATTCCAGATCGGCGGAGGCGGAACGACCTGGTTCCAGAAGACCGGGGACGAGGAATATATGGAAGTCTCCAAGACCATAGTCAACAACACCTCGCAGGCCTTCACCGGCTACACGATTACGCTTCGCGTCGCCACGCTGGTTGATGATTCCCTGACCATCGACGGCGAGGGCTACACGATGACCCTGAGCCTGGACCAGGATTATTACGGCAACTGGATTACGACGATTTCCATCGATTTCGACGAGGCGATTCTCTCGGGCGAGTCGTTCGACCTCAGTTACATACTGGACCTGACGGGCGTGATTCCACCGCCCCCTCCCGATGGTGGATTCGGAGACGACGGCTCGCCCGAGCTGCCCGAACCGGCGGCGCTGGGCCTGCTCTGCTGCGGCGGGGTGCTGCTGATAACGAAGAAAATTCGTTACCGCCTGTAAGTCGGCAGGAATTCGAGAACCTGATTAAGAACGGGAGGGTTTGGATATGATCGTAATCAGAAACATGATAATAATCGCGGGCGTAACGCTGCTGGCTGCGACGTGCTGCTCCTACGGCGATATGACAACGGAACCGCCGCCGCCCGCCGCCGGCGCCCACCATACGTCGGTCGCCGATGTTTTCGGCCTATTAAGCTCCACCGGACACAGCGCCTCCGACAGGAACGGCGACGGCTTTCTCGACGTGAGCGGCCCGTATCAGGTCAACCCGGCCGGGTATGTGCTGATGCACCCCTCCAGCTGGAGACTTAACGCCCGCTGGGTGCTGTATTCCTTCCCGGCGCCGATGATGGGGTCCGGAGGAGGCGGCGGTGGAGGAGGCGGAAGCGGCGGGGGCTTCTGGCCGATGTTCGGCTTCGATTTCGGTGATGGCTACTGGTTTCCATTCTACGATCTCGATGATTCCGACTGGGACTCCTATTTCGGCCAATCGGAAAATCCCGACTCCGACGGACTGTTCGGCGTGGACGAAAACCCCGTACCCGAACCGACCGTCCTGGCGCTGCTGGCTGCCGGTATAATTGCTCCGCTCGGGCGTAGAAGGATCTGAACGCCTGTTGTTTTATAAAAGCAGGGACAGTCGTGTTCACTCCTTGGCGACAGTCCCAGTACGTTTTGCTCCTGATTCAGATTTTTTATGCAGGGTGCC
>DAOVFI010000322.1 GCA_030673005.1 Planctomycetales bacterium | reverse complement strand
CCCGGCAGGACATCTGCTCGAATCGCCGCCTGTCCAGCATGAAGAGAATCTCATCCAGGCTCGGTCCGAACACATCGACCTGCGGCAGTACGCGGGCCAATATCGCCGCCCAATCGGCACGTCCTGCCTCTGAAGCAGGGTCCGGCCTGGCCATATCGAGCGAGACGGTCGCCCCGGCCTCCCTGACGCCGCGAAGCAGCCTCTCAAGTTCGACCCCGCCGCCCGTGAACATCCGTCGCATAATAGGGGGGTAGCCGAAATGAAACAGTCTGACGCTCCGGAGTTTTTCTACGGCTACGTCGTCGGCGCCGAAGGTGTCGTTAGCGCCGGGGCAGTGCAGGAAGGTCCGGTCAACGCCGGGCGGACTGATGACGATGGTGTAGGAAGTGTGCTCGCCCGGCATGACGATCATCCCGTCGGCAAGGGACGGGTCGCGGCTGCGGAGTATTTCAAGGACGGCCGATCCGAATCGGTCGTCGCCGATTTTTCCCATCAGACGAGCAGGAATGCCGAGGCGGTGCAGCGCCAGGCCGGTGTTCGATACGGCCCCGCCGGTGGCGGTAACGGCCGGGCCGATGTTGACGAGTTTGCCGGGAACGAGAACCCCCTCCAGCCCGCCTTCGGCGTCATCCATCGCGGGAATAATGTCAAGGCATATATGCCCAGCAACAACGACTTGAGCATTTTCGTTCATAATTTCGTAGGACACAATAAATGAATGTCGAATGTTGAACGGGGAATTTTGAATTTCGAAGTAAAAATAGGATTTCCCATTAACGGCGGTTTGTTTCTTTTACTTCAACATTCGACATTCTTTGTTCAATATTCAACATTCATCTTTATCCGTTTCCCATTAACTCGCTAATGCATCTCCACGCCTACGGTTCCTATGCCGCTGCGGTAGAAGTTAAACTGCACGTTCGGGTGCAGCGCCAGCAGCGACATCGGCGTTGAGGCGTCGGGGATCTTTTTGGCTATCATCAGCGTCGTCAGACGCATTCCGAAGGGGTTATCGTGGCTGCCCGCCTGCCAGATCGAGACCTTCTCTGCCTGCCAGGTCTGCACCGGCCCGACGGTAACTGCCCGGTCCGGCACAAGGTCAAGTTGCCCGCCGCCGGAGGTCCGGGCGTTCTGCATTATCGTTACCGGATGCAGATCGACGACCCGCGTGCTCAATTTGAGATATTCTTCAGGTGTCGGCGGGGCGTCTTTGAAATTTCCTTGGCGTTTCGGCGGGTCGTTGAAGGCCCAGTGTTTGATGTCGCCCTGCCCGCCCTGCATCACCGCGCAGCGGACGTCGTCCCAACTTTTGACATATTCGGCAGCGTCGGCCTTGGGGAAGTGCAGATTCTCATCAGGCATCGCCAGTTCGCCTCGGATACGATCGAAGCACATCTCACGATCGGCTTTGGCGAACGACAACGGATGGTCAAAGGGCGCTTCGGTATCGCCGATGACCCATTCGTCCATACCCCAGAAATGGGCGTCCTTGAGCGACAGGTCCATCGCATTGACCAGCCGGGCGACCAGCGGCAGTTGCTCGGTCGGACCTATAGGCCCGCAGATGCCGACGGGATTGTCGGCAGTCGCCTGACGCCACGCCTGGATGTATTCCAGGGCCTCTGCCAGGTAAAAATCCTCCAGCGTATCGTAAAATACGACATTAAAACCGTCCCGCGACAGCGATAGCATGTCGTCGGCCGACAGCCTGGCTGCGTCGGTCAGGATTTCCTTGTCAAGAGTAGTGTAGTCCCACCAGTCCGGCGCAATCTTGCTTATAGGTCTGGTCATGTTTCATTTCTCCTTCTACCGGGTGGCACGGTCAAGCCTTACTTCCTGCCCGCCGACAGGCAGGCAGGAAGTGAGGCTTGGCCGTGGGGCTTGCCATTACATAGAGCCGACCACGGCCAAACTTCGTTTGACCGTGCCACCCAACTTGTCAAATTGAGTGTAACAGACTGCTATTTGCTAAAAATCGCCAGATCGCCCAGCGCTTCGCCGAGCGGGTCGAAATCCTCTGCGGCGAAACCCATGTGTGAGTGCCTGATCCATCCTTCGGCGAATTCGAATCGCCCCGACATCCCTCCGACGTTTTTAGACATTTCCACCATCGTATTGAGATACGAATCATGCCCCTGGCTTTCGTCCAGCCATTCCTTCTGGCTGCGATGGCAGGCGAGCGCGTCGCGTTTTTTATCGATTGTCGAGGAGATATTGACGTAAAGGTCGGCCTGAATCGGTTTTCTGAATTGGTCCTGAAGCCCCCAGGGCAGAGCGTGATAGAGGGCGGTATCGTTGTTTATCGGAGCGACGACGGGGTCGGTAACGAAGTTTCGCATGTTCCGGCAGAATGCAGCCGTTACCGCCAGGCGGGAGACGTTGACGTGATCTTCCATGTAATCCTGCGGCGAGGGAATAAGCAATATCTCAGGCCTGACCTGCCGGACGACCGCGCAAAGCCCGGCGACCAGCGACGGCGTGTAATAAATCTGGAGGTCGTCTGCGAGTGGTTCGTGGAAGGTCGCTCCGAGTCGCCCTGCGGCGGCGCGGGCTTCAGCCGTGCGGGCCGCGACGACTTCGTCGTAATCCATAGTGGCAGTGCCGCACGAGCCGTTGGCGACGTTCATGTAGTGCAGTTCATACCCCGCTTCGCCCAGCAGGATCAGCGTCCCGGCCATCATCAACTCGATGTCGTCCGGATGGGCAGAGATTGCGAAAGCCGTTTTGCTCACATTCAACTCTCCTGTAGCAATTGATATAACGCGGAATGATACTATTTCCCGTCCGCCGCTTCCAGTATTTAGTCGTAGGCCGGGACGTAGCAAAGCGAAGTTCCGGCGCTGCTTCCACACCATTTGTTGCATGGATCGCCGGGACTCCGCTTCGCTACGTCCCAGCCTACCATATTCCCCGCACACGCGATTGGTATGGTATAATATAAATTTAATGTCCCGCATAACGCGGCTGGTTCAAAAAGGACGGTTCATTGTGAAGAATTATACTCGTAATGCGGTATTTGTAATTATCGGTATGGTCTTGTGGTCATCTGTTCCGGCTGCGGCTGACGACGTTTATCTTGAGGCGGCCGGCCCTGTCGGGCTGGGATACGTTGGTATGTACTACGGGCTGGTCGATCCCGTCGGCGGCGGTTGGTACGAAGGGGAGGACATACTGTTCGGCGAAACTTCAACGACCTGGCTGGCTATCGTCGATACAGGCTCGTCGGCGTTCATCATGGGCAAATCGACGCAGGAGGCCTACGCCGCCGGGACGCCCATTCCGCTCCAACCGTATCCGGACGTGAAGTTCACTGACGTCGGCTTCGGCGGGACGGTGGATTTCGCCGTTACCGAGTCGTTACAGCCGATGCTGGCCGGGCAGAAGGCGGCGGAGGGTCAGACGGAAAATCACGACCTTTACAACCCCTCCGGG
>DAOVFI010000390.1 GCA_030673005.1 Planctomycetales bacterium | reverse complement strand
CGACTGTCAAGGTGGAGGTCATGAAATTTTCCGACTGCCTGGTTCTTTTGTGGTAACTCGGCCTGAAGATATGGCATAATACCTTCGAGGAGTTTATTGGCATGAAGGTATTAATTGCGGACAAGTTGAGCGAGGTTGGCGTCGATTGGCTCCGTCAGCAGGACGACGTCGAGATTGACATCAAGGCCGGTCTGCCGGTGAGCGAACTGGCGGGGATAATCGGCGATTACGACGGGATGATTATCCGTTCGGGCGTGAAGGTAACAGCCGAGGTGCTGGCCGATCCGGGCCGGTTGAAGTGTATCGCCCGCGCCGGGGTGGGCGTCGATAATATTGACGTTCCGGTCGCCACGGCCAAGGGCATAATCGTAATGAACACGCCCGGCGGGAACACGATCTCGACGGCCGAGTTGACCTGGGCGCTGATGCTGGCTATGTCGCGGAAGATCGCCCCGGCAAACCTGTCCCTGACCGGCGGGGCGTGGGACCGCAAGAAATTCCAGGGCAGGCAACTTGCCGGAAAGACCCTCGGCGTGATTGGCATGGGTCGGATCGGAAAGGCCGTCGCCAAGCGCGCCCTGGCGATGGAGATGGAGGTCGTCGCATTCGACCCCTATTTCGCCGGCAGGTGTCCGGAAGGTTCCTTCGAGATGGTCAAGGACCTTGCCGACCTGTGCGCCCGCAGCGATTACATCACCGTCCACGTCCCCAAGAGCGCCGAGACGACGGGCATGATCGGTCGCGAGCAGATTGCGTTAATGAAAGACGGTGTGTACCTGATAAACGCCGCTCGTGGGGGGATTATCGACACCGAAGCGCTGCTGGGGGGTCTGGAGTCCGGCAGGGTCGGCGCTGCGGCGCTGGACGTATGGACTTCCGAACCGCCCGAATCCGAGGCCGAGAAGAAACTCATCGCCCACCCGAGGGTCCTGGCCGTTCCGCACCTGGGCGCCAGCACCGGCGAGGCGCAGGAGCAGGTCGCACTCGATGCCGCCCGGCAACTCGTCGAGGCGCTCCGCGGCGGTGAGATTCGCAACGCCCTGAACGCGCCGGGTTTCGAGAAGGCCTTGCCGCCGCTGCTTAGACCTTACGCCGAACTGGCCTCGCGAATAGGCACGATACTGGCAAGTATTACTCCCGGCGCGATAAGCAAGGTCGAGGTCGTCTATCGCGGGGCGATATCCGAGATGAACGTCTCGCCTATTTCGACCTACCTGCTGGTGGGGCTGCTGTCGCCGCACCTGGACCAGCCGGTCAACGTCATCAACGCGCCGGTCCTTGCCGAGCAGCGGGGTGTCGCGGTCGAGCAGACTACCTCCGCCAAGGTCAGGGAATTCGCCAACCTTATGCAGGTGAAGGTCCACACCGACAGGATGAACCGGACCGCCGTCGGCACGATCTTCGGCAACCACTTCCCCAGGATCATCGCAATCGACGGTTATCGCGTAGAGATGAAGCCCGACGGGCACATCCTGCTGATTTTCAACGACGACATGCCCGGCGTGGTGGGCAAGTTCGGAACGATCCTCGGCGCCAGCGGCGTCAACATAGCCGACATGACGCTCTCGCGCAAGGCCGATCCGTCCAAGGCCGTCGTCGCGATAAACCTGGACAATCCGCCGACCAACGCGGTTATCGAAGAAATCCAAGCCCAGGAATTCGTCAACGCCGCCTACTACCTCAAACTGCCCGAACTGCCGCCCGATGAACGAGGGGAATGATGTGCGAAAAGGACAGTACGTGAGCAAAGCGAGCATTACATTACGCAAGACGACCATATGCTTGTGGCTTCCTGTGGCTGCGCTCATCGTTGGCGGATGCGACCAGGCGCGGCTTGGGTTTGAAAGGATTAAGTTGGGAAAATCGCTTCCGCCGAAGTGGGCGCTGCCCAAAGAGAGCATTTACTCGCCGCATTCCGACCCGCAAGGCAAGCGCGTTACCTTCGGGAACGTACATAGCACGATTTTCCCGTGGTGGGGACAAAAACGCTATTTTCTTCACACCGTCGCTGACGAACGAGGGATCACCGTAGCCAAGGCATATTATGGATCTGATTGGGTGTGGTGGTTGTTTTTCACCGCGTTCTCCGAACATTTCATCCTCGACGTCGAGGTACCGGCCGAATGGTTCAAGGATCCGCCCAAAGCCTTTCCGGCAGGACAGATTTACGCCAAATGGTTCGGGGCATTCCCGTTGCACGAGACATATGTCGGCTCCTTCAATCCGGACAACTATGAGCGAAGTCTGGATAAATGGTTTGAAGGGTTTAGTTCGGCCGCTGACAAACTGTCTTTGCCGAAAGTAACGAAGAATGCGGGTAGTTACGTTGTCATTTCGTCTTTATTGACGGGGCATTCGGCGCATACCTGGCCTATAGCCGAACTGCGCGAACTGTTTACGTCGCCGGACGCCTTTGCAGGTGTAACAACCGCAGGTTACGATTGGCGCCATCGGATACGCAGCGACACCAATTGGCCTGATATTCGATACCGCATCCGAAACCTCGGCGGATGCCGAATTCGGATTGAAATATGGAATAGGGCGACCTTGCCGGGACTGGAAACGATGTTGCAGTGATTACACCCCAGCCGGGTGCCGTGACCGCGGTGTTTGCGGCCACATTTAAACCCGACGCAAACGTGGTCGCAAACACAGCGACCACGCCACCCGCCTACAAACTACGAACTGAATAGGGAGATGAGACGATGAGAATGACACTTGGTGTGATTTGTATATTTTTCCTGGCCGGGACGGCTTTGTCGGAACCTGCCGGTCTGACGCTCGCTACGAAAGGC
>DAOVFI010000012.1 GCA_030673005.1 Planctomycetales bacterium | reverse complement strand
CAATGAGAACAAATCGCACACAACCCGGAGTCGCAATGGTGCTGGTGATGATCCTCATAGCAGTCGCCGTCATCCTGGGTTCGTCGTTCCTTACGTCCGCGTCCATTCACGTTCGGATTTCGAAGAATTATCAGTCTCTCGCGCGGGCGCGATACCTGGCCGAGTCCGGCCTGGAGCACGGATTTTATATCCTGCGATTTTCACCGGAAACACTTGAAGGCAGCGTCTCTTCGCCGCTGGGTCCGTTCCACGTGGATGATTCGCCGGACAGTTACATGATCTCGGCCTGGGAGGATGAGGCGACGCCGAGGCGGTACACACTGACGTCCACCGCTACGGTCGGGGATGTCAAGCGGACCAGTTCAATGACGGTTTATCGAACCGCCGGGCCGACAATAAAGTCGGACCACGCGATTCTCGTTGACGGCGCGTACGTCCATCTGCCGATTTGTCTGCGCGTGGAGGGCGATGTCCACGTCAATGGCCAATTGAACAGCCGGGCGCTGATTAACGGTGATGTCAGCGCAACAAATGGAATCACGGACCCGATGGGACGGATAAACGGTTCGACCGACGGCGATGCCGAAGAAATCAATGTGCCTGAAATCAGTGTCAATGATTATATAAACTACAGGATTTCCATGACCGATTACGCGGCGGTGGGGTTTGCAGGGATTGATTTAACCATCGATAACCCATTGGCCAACGGTGGGGCCGTTACGACCGATAACATTGGCGGAGTCGTTTATCTCAATCCGAGCGACGGCGACACGGTCAGGCTGCATGACAATTTCAACTTTACCGGTACGCTGGTCATCGACGGCAACATCGACTTGCGAGGACAAAACATTACCCTCAATGCTGTCGATGGTTTCCCAGCCATAGTCGCCACCGGGTCTGTAAAGGTTTCGAGGCACGCCAGGAATGTAACCATCAACGGTTTGGTGTCGGCCCAAAACGGTATTCGCAAGAGTAGCAACCACATCCACCGATCCAGAACAACAATTAATGGCGCTCTGGTCTGCAAAAATTTGTTCTATTCCTTCAATTTTGCCGGGTACCACGTTCTGAATTACCGGCAGGACCGCACAGAAATATACGATTTCTCTCAGGGTCCTGACGGCGCCAAACCACAAGTAACCGTCCTGTCATGGGACGATTGAAATAACCGAAAAGGGACATTTGCAGCAGCGTCGCTAATGATAAACGGGCATTCGTAAGATCGAACTTACGAATCGGGAAATTCGAGCACCGGTCCTTCAGCCGGTCGCAATGGTTAAGGAGTTTTATGATGAAACAGACACAGGGACGAATCACAATCAGCATCGACGGTTACACGCGTGTTTGCCTGACGGCGATTGCGGTGCTTATGACTATCCTGATCATCGGGTTGTGGGCGAGCGGTCCGGAGCCGATGTCCGGCGAGCAGGCGGTCGCCGCTGCACGGAGAGTGAAGCCGGATAAGACCCTGCTCGACGCCAGGGCGCAGCGCATGGAATTGTTGAAGGAAGCCAGGGAAACCAATAAGAAACTCGACAAGATCGTCGCCGTGCTCAAGGGCGGAGAGATGCGGGTCGTTCTGGCCGAATCGAAGACAAAGAAGGGTAAGAGTAATGCTAAAAAAAGGTCAACCTCCAAATAGGTTTGCTCCCCGAAGGCGGATTAATGCCGCTTTTACGATGATAGAACTGATAGTGGTGATGGTCGTCATCGCCATTGCGGCGGCGATGGTCGTTCCGTACGCCGTCAGCACTTCCAGTTTCCAGGCCCAGTCCGCAGCCAGGCTGATTATGTCCGACCTGGAGTACGCCCAGAATCAGGCCATTGTTTCACAGTCGCCGGTAACGGTTACATTTAGCGCCGCCGGTAATTCTTATGCTGTCTCTAACGCAAGCGGGACCCTGATTCATCCGATTAGCAAGAAGGCGTACGAGGTTGATTTCGACACGAGCGGTGGTTTCGAGAACGTGTCGATGTCGTCGGTGAATTTCGGATGCTGCTCGACCGTAACGTTCGACGCCCTCGGCGCGCCCGACAATGAAGGAACGGTTACCCTTACGGCCGGTTCGCACGCCTACACGGTAACCGTCGCGGCGATCAGCGGGCGCGTAACCGTCGCAAAAACACAGTAAGGCAAAGCAGAGGCCTCGAGGAGGCCTTATCCCGATACGTCGGGAAAGGTTCCCGAAGACAACGTGTTGCTTCCGGGACCTTTGGAAAGACTAAAAGAGATGTTTGACCTGTTTTCAAGGCACAGATACGGGCCGATCGGTCTGGATATCGGGACTGAAGGCGTCAAGATGCTTCAGTTGGGCGGTGTTCGTGGCAAGCCGTTCGTTGCCTCGGCGGGGCGGTGGCGTTTTCCCGAGAGCGGCAGCGGCGGGCCTGAGGTTGATTTCCAGACTAACCTGCACATGGTCGCCGAAGGCGTCCGCGAAATGCTCAAGAGCGGCGCTTTCCACGGCCGGGATGTAGTCAGTTGTCTGCGAGCCGACGAGATAAGCGTTAAAAACGTTCGCATGCCGCACATGCCCGATCACGAACTTTCCAGCGCCGTCGTATGGGAATGCCAGGAGCGATTCGGCTTCGAAGTTACTCCCGACAGGCTTTATTACATCCGCGCAGGCGAAGTCAGACAGGGCTCCGACAGGGGCCAGAAACGCGACACGTCGGACAAGGGCTCCGGTAGCGGTGCAACAGTACGACCGGATGGTTCCACGGAGCAGTCGGTTCGGAACGAGATCATTCTGATGGCCGTTCCCGCCGAGACCGTCGGTCGTCATCTTGATATGCTTTCCGAGTCGCGTCTTAATCCCCTTCACATAGACGCTGAGCCGTTGGCGCTGTTTCGCGCATATTGTCGTTTCCTGAGGCGCTCCAAAGACACCTCTGCCGTTACGGTAATCGTCGATATCGGGCTGTCGGCGACGAAGGTGGTCGTGGCCAGGGGCAGGACGATACTGTTAATCAAGACCATCGACCTTGCCGGTCGGAAATTCAACGAAAGCGTCGCCAGGGAATTGAATATGACTTACGCCGAGGCCGCTTCTCTCCGCAGACGCACCTTCGAGGTCGGATCGGGAAAAGAACGCGATTCGGAGCGAACCGGCGCTGATAAATCGTCTCCGGGGCGCCAGGTCGAATGGTCCGTATTCGACGCCCTCCGAGAGCAGGTCGAGGCCCTTGCACGCGAGATCAGCCTGTGCCTGCGTTACTGCTCCGTTACGTTCAGGGGGCTTCGTCCCGATACGATTACGCTGACGGGGGGCGAGTCTTACGATCCTCGTCTTGTAAATTCGCTGAACGAATATCTCGACTGTAAATGCGTGGTGGGTCGTCCGCTTCGCGGGATAGACCTGGGTGGGGTGTACCTTGGCGGAGATCGTCGCAGCGAGTTGACGGAATGGTCGGTGGCGATGGGCCTGGCGCTTCGAGGCTTTAGCGGTAGCGGCTGGTCGGGGATGTCAACAGGGGGCAATCGGCGGCGGGCGGAACGGTCCGACATCGCCGAAGTACCTGCCGGAGCGGGCATTCAGGCAGGGAGGGAGGATTATGTTGATTGACACGGTCGAGTTCGGCGAAGCGGAGTTTCTGCCGGAGCGCATTCGGCAGCGGCGTCTGCGCCGTCGCCGGCTTGTGCGCCAGGGATACCTCCTTGCGTCGTGCATTGCGATTATGGGCGTGCTGACCTACGTCCGCCACGAGCGAATCGTTCAGGAGAAGATCAATCTGGCGGCGATGGAAAGACTCGGCGGCAGCCTCCATCGCCAGGTTACGATGATCGAGCCGCTGGAAAGCCAGATGGCCGACCTGCTTATAAAGAAACGGATTGACGAAGAACTGGGAAGCCGGACCGATTGCACAGCCGTACTGGCGGAGTTGTGCCGGGTGACGCCGTTGAACGTGTCGATGATCTCGCTGGAAATGAAGACGGTGGAACTGAAAGTGGAAGGTTATGGTAAATCCGGGCTGCTGTCGTCCGGGCCGCACAGAATCAATCGCGGCGTGCGACCGGTGGCGGCGGCGCGAGGTATGAACCCTTATAAACCGGTTTCAGGTGATTCGGCCGGCGGCGTTCGTCGCGTCCGGGTAGTGGTTACCGGACTGGCCCCGAGCGACGTGGACGTGGCGAACTTTATCGGGCAACTCTCCGCAAGCCCGCTGTTTGAGAACGTGAACATGGGTTATTCGAGGACCGTGGTTTTTTGCGAGCGATCCGCCCGGCAGTTTCAGGCCAGTTGCTATTTGGCAATGTAGCCGAAGGAGTCATCCGATCCTGACGGATTACAAGTTGAGAATCTATGCATGAGAGGCGCTGACGTGCACTTTTCACGAGACAATCTGATCGTCATGGGAATCCTGGCGGTGATTACTGTTACTTACTTTGCAGTGGTTTACCGCGCCCAGTCGGCACAGATCGAGGATGTCGGCGCCCGCACGGCGGAGATTAAGCGCCGAATCGAAGACGATGCCGTCAACGCTTCGCGCGTCCCGCCCATGCTTCGCAAGATCGAAGGAATGAAGCGTCGATACAATAAGGAATGGGATCAGCGCCTCCCTCGGCAACAGGAACTGGCCGGTTTCCTCCGGGAAATATCATCAGGCCTATCCCAGGCGAAACTCACCAATCAGTTTATCCAGCCGGGCGATCCCTTTCGCAGACCGCTGTACAACTGCCTGCCGATAATCTTGAAGTTCGAGGGTAATTTTCTGGCGATGGCGGGGTTTATCAAACGCGTGGACGAAATTATCCGGTTGACGCGAATCGAGCACCTGAAGATCGAATCAAACGAAGAGACCGGGAACCTTTCAATAGAACTGGGCCTTAACATTTATTTCACAGAGAAGTGAATAAGGCGAAAGATCGATGAGCGGCGTTAAGGAGAAAATTTCCGGTTGGGCAAATCGGTTCCGAGCCGAACTGAGGCGCGACAAAAAGAAGGCGTCGATGCTGGTGATCCTGATGATTGCCTTCGGTGTCATGGGCGGCAGATTCATCATCACGGGCGCCCCGCCGCGCGACGTCGCCGCCGGCCAGAGCGAAAGCGAGGAAAGGTTGCTGCCCGACGCCAAGCCGGGGAGCAAACACATCGCCGGCGCCGGTCGAACCGCCCTTCGGCCGGGTCAGTCAGACCGCCAGACGAAGCGGCAGGAGTACATCGCCGGCATGGACCGAAAGATAACGCGCGACCTGTTTAAGCCCAACCCGAAGTATTTACCGCCGGCCGGCGTCATGAGAACTCGCGCGGCGTCCACGGACCGGAAATCGGGACTCCTCGGAATGGCGGCCCAATGGATAAAGGCCCGCAGCGGCGCGCAGCGAGAGCGAAAGGAGCAGATTGAGGCGATCCGCGCCCAGGCAAAGGCCCTTTCGCTCCAAAGCGTAATGCTCGGTCGATCTCCCACAGCCGTAATAAACGGGCAGGTTCTGCTGACCGGAGACTGGATAAACGGATTCCGCATCAAGGCTATCTCCTCCGACGGCTGCGTCGTCAGCAAAGACGGGGTGGATGTTGAATTGGGCATGAAGAAGTAATTCGTCGGCCGCTACGGGAGGCGGCTGATGTCGGTATAAGGCCCCGATCGTCCCGAAGAGAACGACCGGAAAAATAGGAAACAGGCAAAGCTACAGAAGCGGATTCGTCCCCTTGGCGGATCAGCCTGGAAAAAGGAGCACAGACAATGAAAAGGATCAACAAAGCACCCACAGCAGCGGTTTTCGTTTGCGCCATTGTTGGGATCGCGTTTATCGTGAATATTCCAGCCGTTGCGCAGGAGGCCGGAACTGCCGCCACAAAACCCGCCGACAGTGATGCAGTGAAGTTCAGCAGGGAGGGGATGGTCGAGCTTCACGTTCGCGGCCTGGACCTCCGCCAGGTCCTTCAGATGCTCAGTACCCAGAACCGGATAAATATCGTCGCCACCAAAGAGGTAACCGGTACCGTCACGGTCGATCTGTATGGCGTATCGTTCACCGAGGCGCTCGATGCGGTGCTGGAATCGGCCGGTTTTGTGTACGTGCGGAAGGGGAATTTCATTTATGTCTATACCCCCAAGCAACTGGCGAAGATACAGGCCGCCCAGCGCAAAGTCTCGTTGAAGGTCTTCAGGCTGAATTATATTACCGCCGACGACGCCGAGGCCCTTATTAAACCGGCGATAAGCGAGGACGGAACAATATCGAAGACGCCAACCGCGGCAGTGGGAGTGGCGTCATCCACCGACAACGCCGGCGGAAACGCACTGGCGATCGAAGATGTTCTAGTCGTGCGGGATTATCCGGAAAATCTGCTGAAGGTTACCGACATACTGCGCCGCCTGGACGTCCGCCCGCAGCAGGTTCTCATCGAGGCGACTATTCTGAGAGCGACTTTGAATGAAAATAACGCCCTTGGCCTCGATATTACCGCTCTGTGCGGGGCCGACTTCCGCACGTTCGGTTACACCAGTACGGACCTGATGGAGGTAACGCCCGGGGCGGTTCCGGACGTATACCTGGACAGGCCGCGTGCAAACATGCAGACCGATTTTTCAGGCATGGTAAATCCCGGCGGGCTTACCATCGGGTACGTCTATAATCAGTTCGCATTCTTCCTCCGCGCCCTGGAAGATGTTACGGACGTTGTCGTGCTGGCCAACCCGAAACTGCTGATAATGAACAAGCAGCGCGGGCAGATCATGGTCGGTCGAAAGGATGGCTACCTGACCACCATCGTAACCGAAACCACCGCCACCCAGGCAGTGGAGTTCCTCGAGACCGGTACTCAGTTATTCGTCCGACCTTACATTGCCTCCGACGGATATGTCCGCCTGGAGGTCCATCCGGAGGACTCGACCGGCGGTCTGACGGCCGACCAGCTGCCCTGGGAAACGACCACCGAGTGCACCTCCAACGTACTCGTAAAAGACGGACACACAATCATCATCGGCGGACTGTTCCGGGAAAGCACTTCCAACAACCGGTCGCAGATTCCCGTACTGGGCAACATCCCGATTGCAGGAGCGCTTTTCAGAGGGCGGGCCGACAGCACCATCCGCGAAGAGGTGGTTATCCTCATCACGCCGCACATTATCAAGCATCCTGTTGATGAAGAAGTCTCCGAGCAGTACAAGGATCAGGTACAACGCGTTCGCCTGGGGCTGCGGCGGCAGATGATGTGGTTCGGGCGAAGCCGTCTTGCACAGGCGCACATGCGCTGGGCAAGGCACCATATTACCCGCGGGCACAATTTCAGAGCGCTCTGGGATTTGAACATAACCCTCTCACTCGAACCCAGAATGGAAGAGGCACTCCGGTTGAAGGAACGCCTGACCAAAGAGGCCGTCTGGGCGCATGAGCCGAGGTATTCAGAGACTGGCTACGTCATCCAACGGATGATCATGCAGAACCTCGGTCAGCCGACGGAGAAGGTTACCATCCCGCTCAAACCCGCAGACGGGATTATCCTTGAAAAGGAGATACGCCGCGCACTGGGCATTGGTCATCGTATCGAGTTGCCGTTTGAAGAGACGGATCCGCCCCTTAAACCGGCCAAATCGAGCAAGGAGAAAAAGCCTCCGACCGACGATACCACCAAGCCTGTCGAAAAAGCGGCCGGAAAGGAAGAATAACAGGAGTTTTTTTGATCGTGATTGTCAATTTGGGAAAGACACGGAGGTTGGGTAAGCCCGGGTGCGAAGAGTCGCATTTGGAGGTCCAGGCTGGATTTTGAAGGGATTTACGATGAAAAAGTCGGCGATACTTGTAGTACTGGTCCTGTCGATTGCAGGTTGCGACCATTTTGAGAAGCAGAAGGTTGAGAATCAGCGTCAGTGGCATCAGTCGCGCGCCCGCATCATTTGCGGGGTGGGTCTTGAGCATCTGAAGGCAGGCGATTTTGATAAGGCCCTGTCCTGTGCGACCGAATCCATCAGCCTGGATCAGGAATACATTCCCGCGAGGATGCTGTTGGCCAAGGGCTTGCTTGGTAAGGGTCGCTATTCGGACGCCGCCGGGCATCTCCGCAAGATCGAGTCGTCGGTGGGGATGAGTGAGGCTGAGGCAACCGGTGCGCCCGAATCGGTCAATGCAAAGGCCGAGATCTCTTACCTTCTTGGTGAGGCCCTTGAGGGAACCGGGCGATATGCAGAGGCATTGAGGTGTTACCAGAAGGCCCGTACGCTGAATCCGTCCGACGATACGTATGTAACGGCCTCGGCGGAGGTGTTGGTCCGGATGGGACGCCCCAAGGCCGCATTGGAACTGCTTGAGGTGCGCCTCAGTCGGACCGGAGGCGTAAGGGCGCCTGGTTTTCCGAAACCCGACGCACCCGGATTAACAACCGTGGTTCCTGACGGTGAAATAATGCGGCCTGAAAGTTTTCCTTCACCGTCAATAATCCTCCTTGCCGGTGAGGTGGCGATGCTGGCGGGCGCCTATGACAGGGCGACCGAGTTTTTCCAGCAGTGCCTGGATGTGAAGCCGAAGGATACGTCTGTCCGTGAAGGTCTGGCCAAGGCGCAATTCTTCGCCGCCAATTACAAGAATTGCCTCAAAACACTCAAGATTCTGGTTGCGACAGGTCAAGGGGATCTGAAATCAACGGTCGTTGCTTCTTCGGCGGGTGGTCGTAATTCGCAATCCAGTTGGATGTATCTGATGATGGGCGATTGTTATATGGCGCTGGATCGTCCGCGTGAGGCGAGAATCGTGTACGAAACTGCTGCGAACATCGAGCCGGACGACTGGCAGGTGTGGGTTTCTCTGGCAAAGTCTGCCGTTGCGCTGGGTCAGACGCGTCGCGGGATCCTTGCAGGTCGGCGGGCGCTGCACCTGAACAGCGAATCCGTGGAGGCGGCAGTGATATTGGCCTGCGCAATGCTGATAGAGGGACGTCCGGACGATGCGATGAAGATACTGACTGTCCCGGCGAGGAAGCACCCCGACGATCCGATGTTATGGTGCATGTTGGGCAAGTGCTACTCGGCCCGCGGATTTCCGCGACAGGCCTCTGCCTGCTACATGTCGGCCCTGCGGTCGGACCCGAATCATAGCCTGGCTAAAAGCCTGCTTGGCGGCGCCAGGCAGAGTCGAGACGCTGGTACCGAGAAGAATCGAGTCGCTGGTACTGAGCGGGATCGAGACGCCGGCGCCGAGCAGGATCGAGACGCTGCACCAACGGCAAAGGCCGAATCCGGAACCAGAGAGGATTAGGGACAGGTAACTGTGACTACAGCGAAGCGAGTTGGACTGGCTAGCGTGGTGCTGATCTCACTTGGGGCCAGCGCCGCATACTACGCCACCACTATGGCTGTGCGCGGTTACGAGGTGCAGACGCACACAGTCAGTTACCTCGTGCTGGGGCTTGTAGCAGCCCTGGCGAGCCTGATCCTGGTGGTCTTCTGGCGCAATGTCCATCGCACGGTAAAGAGCATCGCCGGCCAATTGGACCAGATGACCTCTCGTCGTCAGATCGGGCTGCTCATGACCGAGGGAGACGACGAACTGACCCTGATTACCCAACCCTTGAATCGTTTCCTGACCACGGTCAAGGATGAATTTAACCGGATTCGGGCCGAGAACCGCGAGTTGCAGATACAGTCGCGGATCGCCGATGCGGAAAAAAAGCACACCGAGGCGATTGTATTTTCCATCTCCGACGCGGTGATTGTTACCAACCGCTTCGACGAGATGATCCTGGCCAACGAAGCGGCCGAAAAACTGCTGGGCTTTTCCCTCGAGCACAGCGTCAGGAAGAATATCGACCACGTAATCCACGACGGCACACTGGTCAGGCTGATACGCGAGACCCGCGCCGGCGGCGGAAGACGGTCGGAGGCGACGAAGACCCCTTTGGTTCGAAAAGTCGTCGAGCATACTATAGACCAGAAAGGACAACCCAGGACCTTCAACGCAACCCTTTCGGTCGTAATGACTCCGGAGGCGAAGGTCTCCGGGGTGGTCGCGGTACTGCACGACGTGACGCGCGAGAAGGAGATCTCGCAGATGAAGACGGATTTCGTCTCCAGCGTCTCGCACGAACTGCGCACGCCGTTATCGTCCATCAAGGCGTACGTCGAGATGCTCCTGGACGGCGAGGCCGGGGATGAGAAGACGCAGCGGGAGTTCTACGGAATCATCGCCGGTGAGGCCGATCGCCTCAACAGGCTTATCGAGAACATTCTCAACATCTCGCGGATCGAGTCCGGTGTCGTCCGGGTGGTTCGCGAGCCGATGAGCCTGACGGAGACCGCCAGGAAGGCGCTGGACGTTGTTGCTCCCCAGGCCAGGGCGAAGAACATCACGCTCATCGACCGTCTGGCGCCGGTGTATCACCAGGTCGAGGCCGACAAGGACATGATCTACCAGGCGATTCTCAACCTGACGAGCAACGCAATCAAGTACACGCCAGACGGTGGAAAAGTAACGGTTTCGACGAGCGTGGACGAGCGCCGCGGCGTGGCCGTCTGCGAGATCAGCGATACCGGCGTCGGCATCAGCAGCGACGACCTGCCGCACATCTTCGACAAGTTCTACCGCGTGGACGGGCATACAAAAATGGCGAAGGGAACGGGTCTGGGACTGACGCTGGTCAAGTACATCGTCGAGTCGGTGCACGAAGGGAAGTTGTCTGTTACAAGCGAAGCCGATAAAGGAAGCACGTTTAGCTTCGAGCTGCCGATTTTGCAGTGATTTTATCGTAAGAGTTCAGCCCTATGCAGAAGAAAAGAGCAAGTCAGGCACACATAGTATTTATCACTCCGGCTGTTTGGAGTGATAAATACTATGTGTGCGCGGACGTCCGAGGCGACGGAAAAATGAAAAAACAATTCCGACAGACCTGCCGGCAGGCAGGCATGTGAATTGTTTTTTCATTTTGTGTGCCTGACTTGCTCTTTTCTTGAAGCATTCATTGCAATTGGGTGAATAGTTACATTTTATAAATAGGAGACATCGAGTGAACGGGCCACGTGAATCAGCAGGAAATCATCGGAAAATACTGGTGGCCGACGACGAGGCGCACATTCTTCACATAGTCTCCATGAAATTGGCTAATGCCGGATACGAAGTCATAACGGCAATGGACGGCGAAGAAGCCCTTGAACTCGCACTGGCCGATAAACCCGATATGGTCATCACCGACTTCCAGATGCCTTACCTGACGGGACTGGAGTTGAGCAGGCGTCTGCATGAGAACGAGCAAACCAGAGAAGTTCCGGTCCTGATGCTGACCGCTCGCGGGTTCGACATCGAGGACGGCGAGATGGCAGCGGCGGGGATTCATGACGTGCTGAGTAAGCCGTTCAGCCCCCGTGAGGTGCTGCGTAAGGTGCAGAATCTGATCGGCGAAAGCGCCGAGGAAGTGAAGGAAATCTCCTGATGCCGGCAGCGTCGTCACAGACATTGCAGCAGAACCTTCCAGGCAGGGAATTTTTCGAGCGTCTTGCCGGTCGGTTGCGCGAACTGGATCTCAGCGTGTCATTCTTGGACACCGACGGTAATGCTCTGACCGTGCCTTATTTCCGGGGACAGTACTGCCGGAGGATGTGCGGGTCCGAAGGAGGTTTCCTTGAGGAGATGGGCCGGTTGGCCAATAAGGCGTGCCGGGAGGGCAGATGCGAGATTTCGAATTCTTCCAAAGGCTGCTGTATGTTGGCGGTGCCCGTGTATCAGCGCCGTCGGCTTATCGGATCGGCCCTGGTGTGTTTTCCGACGCTGAATACCGCCGAAAGTGAAGAGTTTATCCGCGCCTGCGGACAGGCTCATCTGGACTCGCCCAGCATGGCGGAATTATGCCGACAGGAGGCGGTGTACACCGAAAGCCAGGCCGGGCTTCTTTGTCAAATCGTGGAACGGTCAATCCGCGACGAACAGGCAAAAGAGGTGGCGCGTGAGGAACTGGCGACACTTTCTACCAACCTGGCCAACACCTACGAAGAACTCTCTCTGCTTTACAGCATCAGCAGTTCGATGACGGTTACGCACGGCACAACGGATTTTTTCGAGAATCTCTGTGGTGAAGTGCTGGAAGTAATGCGGCTTCAGGCGGCGGTAGTCGTTCTTCATCCTCCCGATGGAGGCGACCGGGTAGTCTCCGCCGGCGACCTGCCGGTCTCGGAAGAGCGGATCGCCGAAATTTCCCAAAAGTACATCGCCCCGCGTATCGACGGAAAACGGGCGAAGACATCCGATTCAAACAGCGGGATAAGGAAACAGGTTCCGTTTTCCGGGATGATCGACAACCAGTTCACCGAACATTTCGGGCAAATCGGGGACATCGATCCCGACCCGGAAGTCGCGCAGATTCACACCCTCGTTGCAGCGCCGCTGATGAACGGCCGGAAGTATGACGGCGCCCTTATCGGGATTAATAAACTCGACGGCGAATTCGACAGTTCCGATCTGAAACTTATCGGTTCCATCAGCGGGCAGGCGGCGGTGTTCCTCAAGAACAACCGTCTTTACGGGGACGTTCAGGACCTGCTGATGGGCGTGCTGTACGCCCTGACGGCCAGTATCGACGCAAAGGATCCTTATACCTCCGGACACTCGCGCCGGGTCGCGCTGATTTCCAGGAAACTCGCTCAACTGTACGGCTTTGACGAGCATCACGTCGGTAGGATTTACCTTGCCGGACTGCTGCACGACATCGGAAAGATCGGTGTACCCGAGTCCGTCCTTCGAAAGGCCGGCAAACTCACCGATCCGGAATACGACCTTATCAAACTGCATCCGGGAATCGGCGCATCGATACTGAGCGGCATCCGGCAGATGAAGGACATCATCCCGGCAATACTTCACCACCACGAACGGCTCGACGGTCGCGGATATCCTGAAGGTCTCCCGGCCGGCGAGATACCCATCGAGGCGCTTATCGTGGGACTGGCCGACAGTCTCGACGCGATGACTTCGTCTCGAACATATCGCAGCGTAATGCCGCTGGAAGCAGTTGTAGCGGAAATTCAACGATGCTCCGGGACGCAGTTTGACCCGCGCCTGGTGGAATTGTTGTTATCGCAGGATATGGAGGATTTATTGATGCAGATTCGCGCCGATGGTGTCGATAAAAGCCATGGAGGAATTATTTACGCGAATTCGGTTGGTTAGCGAGTATCCGCCCCATGAACATAAGCGAGGAAAGTTACGGCCAGGCGGTCATTCTCATTTGCAGCGGCGAAATGACGGAGGACTCTCTGGACGTCTTCAAAAAGGCCGTCGAACGCCACCTGGACCGGCAGCACGGAGACATCGACGGTGATGAATCTCGTTCGGTCAAAGACCCCGCCCAGAATATATACGGATCGGCATCGACGTCCTTTCGCGACCTGGTGTTGAACCTTGAGGCAGTGCCTTTCATTGACTCTGTCGCGCTGGAGTATCTGCTCGATCTTCAGGAGCAGTTCATCGAGAGGCTCGGGCAGATCAAACTTGTCCGCATGAACGAGGATTTGGCGAAGATTTTCGAGATCACCCGCCTGGACAGCGCCTTCGAACGGTTTGAGGACGTTTCGGAGGCGGTCAAGGCCATATAGGAATGTCGGGACGCCGTGCGCCGGGGTCCCGTCAGATGTGATGATTACTGTCGGAAGCGATCAGAAACTTCAATTGGGTCAGTTGCTCATCAAGAGCGGCGCGGTAACCGCCGAGCAACTGGACGACGCCTTGCGCATTCAGAAAAGCGACGATAACCGCCTTCTGCTAGGTGAGATTCTCATCGAGCAGAATATCTGCACCGAAGAACAGATTATGGCGGCGCTGGCGCTGGGCTACGGGGTTCCGTTCGCACGCATTTCCGGAAAGATTGCCGATCCGAAGGTCTTCGACGTCCTGCCGAAGGAGTTTATTGAAAAGCATTGTGTCCTTCCATTGTTCATGGTTCGCGGCGTGCTGACGGTGGCTGTGTCCGAACCGGCCAACGTTTTCCTGACAGAGGAGATCGCGCGCAGGACCGAGTCGCAGGTGCAGATCGTCTGCGCAACCGCCAGGGACATTCGCAGCACGCTCCAGACGCACCTTCCGGCAGCCAACGTCTTTGTCATCGACGACATCGTCGGCGAAATGGACGCCGGGGACCTGGCACTGGTGGAGGAGCAAGTCGAGGACATTTCCGACCTGGAGGTTGTCGCCGGTGATTCTCCCATAATCCGGATGGTCAATTACCTTATCTACAACGCCGTCCGTGAAGGGGCCTCCGACATTCACATCGAGCCGGACGACAAGGCCCTTCGCGTTCGCTATCGCGTCGATGGTCGTCTTTATGAAAAGATGCGTCTTCCGCACAAACTCCTTCCGGCCGTTGTCAGTCGCGTCAAGATCATGGCCGGGCTTGACATCTCCGAGCGCCGCCTGCCCCAAGACGGCGGCATCCACGTAATGATGGAGTCCCGCCCCATCGACCTGCGCGTCTCGACCCTGAACGGAAAGGCCGGCGAAAAGGTCGTCATCCGCGTCATCGACAACAAGAGCGTGCTGGTGAACCTTGAGAAACTCGGCTTCGGATACGAAACGCTCAAGCAGTGGCGAAAGGTCATCACCGTCCCCAATGGCATTGTCCTGGTGACGGGTCCGACCGGAAGCGGCAAATCCACCACCCTTTACAGCGTGCTGAGCGAACTGGCTGGCGACGAGGTTAACATCTGCACCATCGAGGACCCTATCGAGTTCAACCTGCCGTGGATCAATCAGTTTCAGGTAAATGAGAAGATCGGCTTTACCTTTGCCGGCGCGCTGCGCGCGATGCTCAGGCAGGACCCGGACATCGTCATGATCGGCGAGATTCGCGATTCGGAGACCGCCCAGATTGCGGTTCAAGCGGCCCTTACAGGGCACATGGTCCTCGCCACCCTGCACACCAACGACGCTCCCGGCGCGGTTACGAGGCTTCTGAACATAGGTCTGGAGCCGTACCTGGTGGCCGCTTCGATCGAAGGAATCCTGGCGGAGCGACTGGTGCGAAAAATTTGCAACAACTGCAAGGAGCCGTACGAGCCGCCGGTCAACATCCGGCGGTCTGTCGAGCATCTTGTCGGCGAGGTTGAGACGTTCTATCACGGCGCCGGGTGCGGCAAGTGCCGCAGCAGCGGTTTCTCCGGGCGAATCGGTATCTACGAGTTGCTTGTGCCGGACGACGCTCTGAAGGACGCAATCACCGCTGCTCCAAGCGTCAACGAACTGCGGAGCCTGGCCGTCAAGAGCGGCATGGTCAGCCTGCGGGCGGACGGCATGGCCAAGGTCAAGGCCGGGATCACCACCGTAGAGGAGATATTCCGCGCCACCGCCGCAGCATAAAAAAATATTCGTAAGAGTTAAGCCCAATGCAGAGGAAAAGAGCAAGTCAGGCACACATAGTATTTATCGCTCCGGCTGTTTGGAGTGATAAATACTATGTGTGCGCGGGTGGCACGGTCAAGCCGAACGCCTGCCTGCCGGCAGGCAGGAAGTGAGGCTTGGCCGTGACGGCGCCCACCACGGCCAAGTCTCCGACTTGACCGTGCCACCCTTTAGGAGCGGAGAAATGAAAAAATAATTCCGACAGACTCGTCAGGGCGACCCGGCTACGGCTCGCTTCGCCGAGACGAGAGCCTGCCGTAGCCCGATGAATTGTTTTTTCATTTTGTGTGCCTGACTTGCTCTTTTCTTGAAGCATTCATTGCAATTGGGTGAATAGTTACAAATATTTAAAACCGTCGCCGGCGCAGCGACGGGATTACACAGGACCGGAAGAAATGTCCAGATTCACCTACCGTATTCGGGATGGTAACGGGGCGATAGGCAGCGGTGTACTGAACGCCTCCAGCCTCATCGAGGCGTCGAGCATGCTGCGAAGCGAAGGCAACGTCATCGTCGATCTTCGCGAGCAGAGCGCCGGACGGACCGACTCCGACGTTTCGGTCGGAATAACCGTCTCAAGCAAGACGCGCATCAAGCACC
This sequence comes from Planctomycetales bacterium, assembly GCA_030673005.1. Lineage (GTDB taxonomy): Bacteria > Planctomycetota > Phycisphaerae > SM23-33 > SM23-33 > DAOVFI01. The sequence continues at coordinate 3,389 of DAOVFI010000012.1, read as the reverse complement.
GAGAGCTTGTCTTTTTCGTTAACCAGCTGGCGGTGATGATCGATACGGGCGTTCCGCTGCCCGAGGCGCTGGATTGCATCGCCGCCCAGGCCGGCAGCGAAGAGTTTCGCCTCGTTATCAGGGACGTAGCCGAACACGTCAAAGGTGGTGTGGAACTATCGGCCGCACTGGGGCGGTACCCGAAAATCTTCGGGCGGCTCTTCGTGGCGATGATGAAGGCCGCTGAAGCCTCCGGGAAGATGGGCATGATGCTCCAGCGGGTTTCCCAGTACATCGAGAGGCAGCACCAGATCCGCCGAAAGGTCAAGGGCGCCGCAACTTACCCGCTGGCGATGCTGGGCTTTTGCGTGCTGGTGGTCATAGGAATGTTGATTTTCATCCTGCCCAGGTTCGAGAAGATATATGGCAGAAAGGCCGCCGCGCTGCCTGTCCCGACCCAAATGCTGCTGGCGACTTCCGATGCGATTATCGTTTATTGGCCATATATTATCGGCGTTCTGGTGGTCGTCGCAGTGGGCTTGATTATATATTTACGCGGCCAGGCCGGCAGGATCGCCGCCGACAACCTTCGCATAAAAGCGCCTGTCATCGGCAATATGTTCCGCCAGACAATCCTTGCAAGGTCGATACGAACGTTTGCGACGATGATCTCATCCGGAGTCAGTGTGCTCGATGCGCTGGAAATAACGGCGGAGGTCTCCGGAAACGTATTCTACAGACGCATTTGGCTGGACCTGAAATCGAGAGTTACCGAAGGGGCCGGCCTTGCAGACGAGATGGACAGGCATTCCCTTATTCCGCGCAGCATCGTCCAGATGGTCGCCGCCGGCGAGCGGAGCGGAAGGCTCGGGGTGGTGCTGGACCGCGTTGCCGGTTTCTGCGAGGAAGAACTTCAGACTACCATCAAAACGGCAACCAATTTCATCGAACCGGTTATGATCGTCATAATGGGCGCGATCGTGGGCGGCGTCGCACTGGCGCTGCTGCTGCCGGTCTTTTCAATCTCCAAAGTCATCGCCGGATAACCTTTTCAATTTCCAATTGCCGATTGATTGAAGGGATTTCCTGATTTTTTTACAATCGGCAATTGGAAATTGGCAATTTATTCCCGTTCGGTCTGATCCGGAACCAGAACGTTCATTTCGCACTCGGCGGCGAGGTCGAGCAATTCGCGCCCCTTGAGTTGTTCGAGTTGTTTGCCGCTGTCTTTGAGTTTCTCGTTGAACTTGACGCACTTTTCCTGCATTGCTTCGTGTGTATCCTGGCTGCCGCCGATGATGCGGAAATTCTCACCGCGAGTCGCCCGGATGTGACCGTCGTCGTTATCCAGGCCTATTCCCAGCAGCATCGCCTTGTTTGTCGGCTTGGGGATTTTCATCGGCGCCTTCCGTAAAAAAATTATGTAACTATTCACCCAATTGCAATGAATGCAAAAGAAAAGAGCAAGTCAGGCACACAAAATGAAAAAACAATTCATCGGGCTACGCCAGGCTCTTTTCTTCTGCATACGGCTGAACCCTTACAAAATTATTATTGTCGCCTGTCGCATCTATTATATCGTCAGGCACGGGCAACGCCAGAGATATAAAATGAATTGCGGGTATCGGTTTCAAAATGAAAATTCTGAACGTCAGGCGAGCCAACTTGTAAAGTCTTACCGAACGATAAGCACCTGCGTCTCTTCGTACGTGTTTAGCCCCGGTAGGGCTGTGGTTAATGGAATTGTTATGAATCGTTCAGGCAGGCTAAACACGTACGCCTACCGGTCTTCGACCCTGAGGCTCAGACCCGAAGGGCAGGCAGGTCCCGTGTATCACCGCAAAATGCTTTTTGAACCTTTGCAAACGGCTGAACTGTTACCAATATTCGATATTCTCTTATCCGTTCTTTTTTTCTGTGCCGGCCCCGGCGGTGGCGGCGATCCTCATCGCTTCTTCGACGCTCATATCTATCGGCTCGACCGATTCGGAATCGACATAAACAGTCGGGCCGCCGATCATGTAACTCATCGGCAGATAGACAGCCACTTTCCCCTCACCCCCTGCGGCGCGGGGTGAAGTTGAAGTCCGAATGCCCAGGAGGTCTATCTCCGTTCCGGGCAGGCGATAGCGAACTACCTGCCCCATCCGGTTCGCATCGCCGCCGAACAACTTCAGCACGTCCCGCACCGACTCATAGACGGTCTTAATCCCCGGCAATCGCGAGAATATCCGCTCCATCGTCCCCAGGATCCAGCGGAACCCCCACAGGCGCGCCAGCAGACCGATAATGTAAACACCGACCAGCAGACAGATTACTCCGGCACCCGGGAACCACCAGTCCTCCACCCCCGGACTGATCGCCTCGATGCCGCTCCTGGCCAACCCGTCCATTGCGGTCCCCGCCCACCAGACAACGTAAGCCGTAACCGCGAACGGCGTTATAACCATCACTCCGGTCAGGAATATCTGAATTTGTTTTCTCATCTTGCCGCTCCTTGCCCGTATCGGAAGGACGCCACCACTATGCGGTTTTGACGCCGAAACTGTTCAGGGCGGAATCTTCGTCCTCGAAGAACCGGAAAAACTTGTCCATACGGGTTATCTTGAAGGGTTTGCGCAGTTCAGGCCTCAGTCCGGTGATCGCCACCTGCCCTTTGATGGCCTTTGCCTTGTTTCGAAGACTGACCAGCACGCCCAGCAGAGACGAGGAAAGAGATTTCACCTGCGAGAAGTCCAGCACGATTTTCCGCTGGGCCTGCTTATCGACAAGTTCGTAGAGTTGCCGTCCGATGGTCTCGATGGTTTGCGCATCCAGAATCGAAGCGCCGCCGAAGTTCACGACCACCACGCCGCCGATGTTCTGAATAACGAGTTGCGCTTCTGTCATAATCGGTTCTCCTGACTGTGGCAGGCGTTGCGCGCCAACCGACTCATCGATTTGGGTGTTACAAACTACCAGGCTCTGTCTGAAAAGTCATCTTTTAGCCGCAGAGCGGCGTTTTTCTTAGCCACGGGCGGAAGCCCGTGGAAAATGTCCGGTCCGAATCCAGCCCCGTAGGGGCGTCTTGGTTCAGACACAAACTGTTACGGTAATAGCATTAAGGCGCCCCATACGGGGCTTTGATACTTGGCGTCGTTCTTTTCCCCGCCCTTCCGGACGGGGCTAAGAAAGGCGCCGCGATGCGGCTGAAAACTGCTTTTCAGACAGAGTCTAGCACGACAACGCGGGTTAATACATACAGGTAACAAATTGAATGTCGAACCTGCCTACCGGCAGGTAGGTGACGAACGCTGAACCTGCCTGCCGGTCTTCGACCCTGAGGCTCAGACCCGAAGGGCAGGCAGGTGTCGAATTTCGAAGTAAAAACACAAAACGTTCGTCGAGCCGCCTTATGATAAGTGGTTTTT
>DAOVFI010000483.1 GCA_030673005.1 Planctomycetales bacterium | reverse complement strand
CACCTTGAGGAACCCGCCCTGTGAATACGGCGGCCCGAACATGTATATATGCCCGGCCTTGTCCCAGTGTATCTTCTCGCCCCGCCTCTGACGGGCGACACGAAAAGAAATACTGTCAAGGTCAAATGTCTCCGTGAGAATCCGTGAATGGTCCTGGCTTATCATTGAGAACCATCCGCTGTCCCAGATCGCCTTTCCATTCCGATGTTTTATTTCCACCTTGAGTCGGCTGTCTTTTTTGTCGTAACTCAACTTCACGTGATGTATGTCGCCCGCATTCATAAGCGAATACGGGATTTTTTCCTTGCGCGACCGGATAATATGTCCCTTCTCAGCGTCATAGACATTCAGTTCCATCGCCCAGTTCTTGTTGTATGTCTGCCAGGACAGTTCCAGTTTGTCGCAGTTCTCACTGTTCATATAGGTATAGTCTGTAAGTATCGGGCAATGTGATTTATCCGAAGGGCCGGGGGTATGACCGTCTTTGGCGGTAACAGTTTCCCGCAATGTCGGCGGGGCGGTCCACTTCTTGTACGGAACCAGGTGGTTGCCGTAACCTTCACCGTATGTCGAGGTCCATTTCCAACCTTTGCCCCGACCTTCGGCGGGACGGTTCACGTCGTCGGCTTCGTTGATGATCCTGACAGTGGCATTGGGAACCGCTTTGCCGTTTTTATCGATTACCTTCACGTCCAGATAGTATTTGACGTTCACCCAGGCGCATTTCGTCGGGGCCTTCAGTGCGCCTAATTTACAGTTGATAAGGTTCAGCGTCCTGGACGATTCGGCAATGGCACACTCGCCCAACCAGTCTGATTTCATGCCGGAGCCGCATATCTTATTAAAACTCCTGACACTTACGGCGGCGTTCTCGAATGATGAATCATAAACGTTCAGTTGCCCGAACGGGTCGCCGCCGTCGAAGACGACGCTTACCGGCTCGCCGCCTTTGCCGCTGAATTGCACGTTCCGGAAACTTCGCATCGGCACCGTCGGCATCCTGTCCAGATACCAGAAGCCCACCTTCGCGCCCGTTCCGACGGCGTCCCGCCAGGTGTAAGCCCTGGCTTTTCTGCCGGCGTTTGTTTCGACAAGGTTGGTGAACTTCGTATCCTCGAGGACAAGCCCGCGCGGCGATTGCAAATAGATGTAGCCGCAGTTGTCGATAGTGGAGCCTTTGGCGATAAAGATGCACCGTGCGTCGAACATACCGCTTCGCATACCACCGACCTTGTAATTTTCGCTTTCGTACGGCGAGGTGAACCGCCAGAGATAATGATGGTCCGTGTCGCTTGTGATGGTGGAATTGAGAACCTTCAGAGTCGCGGCGTCCATAACACGTATCTCGTGTTGTCCGTCATTGTCGCAGTGCATCTTGAGTGTCTCATTGTCGATTATCAGTTCGGCCGCTCCACCTATGACAAGATTCGTATGACATACAGCCGTCTTTTTCGCGGCGTCGTATTTGAACAGGGACGCATCTTTGACCAATCCGGCAATGTCTTTGAGTCGCAGACCCCTGCCGCCAAGGACAATACCTTTCTTCTTTGTGACGGTGAGGCCCTTTTCAGTCTGTTTTTCATTTACGGAAGGATATTCGCCGTATTTGGCGCTCTTATGGGGAAACATGTATTTATTTTTGTATATTTCCACGCAGTCGAATGTTTTTGAACCTGTGCGGATGAATTCGGAGATATTGAATGTGTCGTCAATGTTGAACATTCCCAGCATTGCCCTGCCGTTGACGTATTGATAGAACGCGCCGTCGGGGGTATGGATGATCTTCAGGTCGATCCATCCGGGCACGAAGTACAGCCCGCTGCCGTACATCGCAATACCTCTGCCCCACGCCATCGAGTACCTGCTGGGGTAGCCGTAGGAGCCGTAGTTAACTTTGAATTTCTCGGGGGGAAAAAGGCTCCTCGGCAGGACGCCCCTGAACCACATGTGTCCGCTGTAATGGCCCGTTCCGGCGTGGTTGTAGATGTACTGACCCGGGCCGTAGCGGGGCGCGCCGCCTTGCATCTTCCCGACGAAGCAGTAGTCAAGGTTGCCGCGGTATTTTATTCTCCAGGTCCCGAAGGCGGTCTTTGACGGCAGGAAGATATATCCGGCCTTACTTTTCTTTTCCATCCA
>DAOVFI010000787.1 GCA_030673005.1 Planctomycetales bacterium | reverse complement strand
GCTGGCGCAGATACTGATGGACTTGATAATCCCGCTGGCGCAGTCCCAGGGCGCGCGCCTGAAATTGCCGGACATACTTTCAACCTTTGCGAACTTGCGGAAATTGCCGGAGTTGGCGGACTGGATAGAGTTCGCGGACGGCGGCATAGCCGAAACCCGTCCGGCGGGCGAACGGCCCCCGGCGGCCGCGCGCAAGGTGTCTGAACACGTTAGAACCAACGCTACGCCGCGCAGTATGGCGGGCGACACGGAATCATTGGTGGGCCAACTTGCGAGTGGCCGATTCAACCAAGGTCAATAATTATAAGGGAGCAGGAAGATGGCTGACAACGCAACTGAACCGAGCGCGGATGCGACGGATGTGATGAGCGACGCTTTGGACGCAACCGCGACTGACACGAATGTGACTACCGCGGATGACGGGGCCGGAAAGGCCGGAGACCCCGCCGCGCCCGCAAGCAGACCGCAGGATGACCTTGCGTCCGACCTTCTGGACGCGGCGGGCGAGACTGACCCTGACGGCGTGGCCGATGCCGCAGACGACATCAAGCCGGCCGACAAGGATGTCGTGGACGCCGACGCGGGCAAGGTCGAGGTTACGCAAAAGACCTACGACGCCGCGCTAAAACTCGGCCTCACCGAGCAGGAATTGACGGCCTTTGACGACGAAGGCCAACTTGAATCCGTGGTGGCGCTGATGCAGAAAAACGCGGACGCGCTGGCGGATACAAAACCGGATGACACGCAGGATAACGCACAAGACAACAAACAAACTGACGCTCCGGCAAAACGAACGCCGCCGGAGTCGAAACTGGACTGGCCGGAAGACAAGCGCAAACAGGACGAGGAAGACGACGATCCCTTCCCGGACAAAGCGCACCCGGCGGTCAGGGAGAACCTCGATAAAACCCACGCCTTCGCCTCCGAGAACCGCGACCTTATCGGCGCGTATGCGGAGGAATTGAAGGCCGTGCAGAAGTTTATCGGAGGGTTGCGGGACAA
>DAOVFI010000590.1 GCA_030673005.1 Planctomycetales bacterium | reverse complement strand
GACCAGGTAATCAGCGATTTTAAAGCACCGACCGACGGAACATATTACCTCCGCGTTACGGGCGATTCCGGGGCTGAGTATTCGCTGGTCGTTACCCGAGGAGCGGACCTCGACACCGAGTCGAACCATCGCCTTGAATCCGCACAGGATATTACTTCCAGCGGCGTGGCACTCGGCGGAATAACGGACGAGGGGCTGGGGCGCCTGTTCCAGTATTCCTACTATGACGGGGACTGGATTGTTGAAACGGACCCGCTTACCGGCAAGGTAATCCGCAACTTCGCCTCACCGGTCCCGAGTCGCTACTCTTACCTCATGAGGATTGCGACGACCGAATCGTCCATCCTGCTTGCACGTGACGCCGATAAGCCCATATATGAGCTCCGGCCCGACAGCTGGGAGGTCATACGGACCATCCCCAATCCGGCAGAGACTTCCGCGCGCGGTATGTCCTATCTGAATGACGAGATATTCCTTCTCCTGGAGAACCAGGGCAAGCAGATAGTCGTGCTGGACTATGCCACCGGCGCTATGAAGCGGACTTTGGACCTGTCGTCGTTTTCATACTCATTGTACCAGTTGGCCTCCGACGGTACCCGCCTGCTGGGTGCATCACGGTCAAGGTTGTATGAGATCGACCCGCTCACGGGCAGCCCGACCGAACTGATGACTTTCGACGATGTGTACTGCAGCGGTCTGGGTGTGGTCGGTAATGAGATTTTCGTCGCCAACGACTTTTATGACAACTACGACATCAAGGTCTTCGATCTGAACACACTGGAGCCAACGCGGGTTTTGGATCGCGGTAGTCTGGGCACCAGCATGGGTGGCGATCGGGGACCTGCGCACGACTACTACACTGTTGAGGTAATCGCCGGCGACGAGTTGACGATTTCCACCACCACGCCAGGCGCCGGGCCGGGCGCGTTTGACAACGATCTGGACCCGGTTATCGAACTTTACGATCCTTCCGGCGCGCTGGTCGCCGGCGACGACAACAGCGCCCCCGACGGCAGAAACGCCCTGCTTACTCACCTGGCCGACAGTTCCGGCGCGTACACGGTGAAGGTGCTGTCCGTGCCGGGAACAGGCGGCGAATACGTCCTCAGCGTCGCCGGATACACCGGTGAGATAGAGCCGTTCACGGTTCAGGCTACCGATCCTGTCGATGGCGCCGAACTGACGTACGACCCGGCGCAGATGACGATAGACTTCTCCGCCGGCGTGCTGCTGACCTCGCTGGATGCGTCCGACCTGACTATCGGCGATGCGTCCGCGACAGGCTACACCGTTATTGACGGCGACACGATAGCCTTTGATTTACCCTCATTGGACGAGGGTGTGTACGACGTGGCAATTATGGCCGGGGCGATCGAAAGCGTCGGAGGCGAGCCGATCGAGGCATACGCCGGCGAACTTGCCCTTCGGATATTTGAGTACCCCACGCCGCTGCAAGCCGCCGGTCCGTCCGGCAGCCTGGTCCACACCGGCGAGGCGGTAACGGCCCTGATTCCCGCCGCCGCCGACACGAGTTCTCATACGCTGTCGCTGGACGCCGGGCAGATGCTGACCGTAAC
>DAOVFI010000595.1 GCA_030673005.1 Planctomycetales bacterium | reverse complement strand
AGGAGATGCCGGGACTGCGCTGCGCTCCGTCCCGGCCTACATTCTCCGTCCCGGCCTTCATTCACATCAAAAATACCGCTGCTGCGAGGACTGTGGTCCATAGCCCGTTCTTGTCGCCTTCTGCCGTCTGGACAGTTGCCTGGGTGCGGACGATCTTTCCGGACATCTTGTAGATTTCGCGTCGTTCGTCGTAGGCCTTGTCCGGGTCGAACTCGATCCCCAGCGTGGTCGCCAGCATGGTCGCGGCCATGTCTTCAACGAAGTCGCTCAGCCGCGTGCGGGTCATTCCAAAGCCGTGATGCTCGCTGATATACCCGTAGTTTGACCCCGCGGCCGGTACTGCCAGACCGATACCCGCGCCGATAAGCCTGTTCGGCTCGTCGGTAGAAATCTCCGCCAGGACGCAAAAGGTTACCTGCCCCGGTTCCAGCCGACTCAACCCGCGCCGGCGTGAAATTATCCTGCACTCCGGCGGGAAAATGCTGGAGACGCGAACCAGGTTGCATTTCTCGATGCCCGCATTACGCAGCGCCACCTCGAAACTCTGAAGACGCGTTCTGTGCTTTCCGACACCTCTGGTGAAGAAAATATCTTTCGGTGCCATGGATGCCGCCGTATTCCCGTCGAGTATCCTGCCCATCTCAACTCCTTACAATCGCTTTCCGGCAACAATCGCCGCGCGTGGTGAAATTATATAGCCTCCGGCCCGTTCGGCAAGCACAATGAATCGCAGTTGAGCCGATTGCATACGCAGTCCGATATGCCTGCCGGGCGGCTGGGTGGCACAGTCAAGCGAGGTTGGGGCCGTTTGGCCTCAACCTCGCTTGGCCGTGATGCAGCAATTACTTGTCCGGGTCGTCGGTTCCGGTGATAATGTCGTTTTACGATTTTGTCTGACAGATATGAGGTGCGTGCGTGTTCCTTGTGCGTTGGATTAGAAAGATATTATCGCTGCCCTTGCTCTGGCTGGGGCAGTTGCTGGCTATGTTTAAGCAGCCGATCAGCGTTGCGCCGCTGAAGGCGGCATGGTTTATCAGCGGAAACGGCGACGTCGGTCGGATTGCCCTCAGCGCCGTATATCAGCACGCGGGGCCGGAGGTTGCCTTGGCGCAGGCGAAGGTCTGGCTGGCCGGGTGTCCCAGGCCGGAGATTGCAGCGGTTGCCGGCATAATGGCCGTCAACATCGGAAAAATAAACGAGGCGGCGAGGCTTCTGGCTCGCGGCCGGGAGCTGGGCGAGACCCGCGACGGCATGCTCGAAATGCTCGAACACGCAGTTATGGAGAATATCGGCAGTCCCGCCGAGAATATCGCTCTTGCACGCCGGTTCGAGTTGCGCTGCGACCTGCCGCCTGCGATCAGCAAGACCGTCCGCATCAGACTCCTGTGGGACGACATGCTCAATCAGCGGTTCGACGACGCGCAGCGCCGGGCCGAGTTCCTTCTGGAAGTGGAGGACGTGCCGCAGGCCGAGATGGCGCTGTGGGCGCTGGCAAAACACCGGGCCGACGAGCCGAAGGCGCAAATGCATCTGGAGCGGGCGAAATTCCCAGAAGCCCTGAA
>DAOVFI010000526.1 GCA_030673005.1 Planctomycetales bacterium | reverse complement strand
GGCGTCCGCGCCCAGCGTGTAACGCACACCATCCCCCCGGGACGCAGACGCGAAAGCATCTTCCCGAACGCCTCGACCGTGTATAAATAACATTCCTGCCCGGCATAAACGCCCGCGCCTGAAGCGCCGAAGGCATCAATTGCGGGAAGTTGGATCAGGTCGAATTTTTCTTCCTCACCGGCCAGGTATCCCCGGGCTTCGGCGTTGATAACTTCGACGTTCGCCCCTTCGTACACCCGCCCGCCGAGGTTGAGCAGCGGACCGGTCATAATGTCGATGACCTGCCGGTTCATCTCCAAAGCGACGGTCCGTCGGCAGTGGTGGTATCTCGCCAGTGCGATGTCCGCTCCGCCGCCGGCACCGATTATCAGCGCCGACGGGCGTTCCAGCAGGTGATACGGCAGGGCCGAGGTCGTCCAGTCGAGAAAGGCGTAATCGCCGTCGTTCGCCGACTTGAAAACAGGACTGGTCTGGTCGCCGTCGGTGATCATCAGCACGTGCGGCGGAACCTCGGCAGGGCAGTTCAGGCTTAATCCCGGCGCGTGGTGAATGGCCGGTCCGGCTACGACGTCGATCCGCCCCAGCGGACCTTCGGTGCTGTGGATCGTCTCGGTTTTGGGCATCTGCCGGAGGAGTGAGAGCATCTTGTACTGGCTCATTCCGGGCGACCACGGAACCAGCAGGTGCACGCAAATCAGCGCCGCACCGGTCGATACCCCGCAGACCCGCCATAGACGCCGCCCCGGCAGCGATACGATCCCGCCCAGGTACGCCAGGGCCGAAAGGACAACCATTACCTGCGGCGTAGTCATCGGCCCCAGCATAATCACCGCCATCCCGGCCCCGATGCCCGAACCGATCAGGTTGGCGGCGTAATGCCCGCTGATGCGGTCGGGAAGGTCCATAAGCGCCAGTCCCACCGCCATCCCGGCCAGCATCATCGGCGCGAGGAATATCAACTCAACCAGCACCAGGTAGCCGGCCTGGCGGAAGTCCCACGTGAGGAACTGGACGTTCAGCGGGACGAATTCGGCAACGCGAACGCAGGCGGGAACCGCAAGGGCCATTGCAAGCGACACCGCACAGAGCGCCTCGCGCCGCCGGGGCAGCAGGAATTTTCGACCAAGCGTCAGCACCGTACCGCTCGCGCCGAAACCGAGCAGTGCCGTCGAGATGATCATGTAAGAGAAGTGATGCCAGAACCGCAACGACAGCACCCGCATCAGCATCAGTTCCAGCGCAATCGTCGCAGCCGATACCAGTGCGACGGTCAATCGAGTGCGGAAAGTCGGCATGTCTTCGGTACACCTGACAAAATAGGCCACACCTGCCGGCAGGCAGGGAGGCGCAGAGGATGCAGAGAGAAGAAAATAATAGAAACAAAAAAACAAATAGAAAATTCGTCCTGATTCAAAAACAGTCCATTCCGGGTAATACTGCTCAATCGTCCCTACGGGACTGCTATTGCTTATTTCGCCTTGTACCCAGCAATAAATTGCTGGGCTATTTTCATGTGGTCCCTGACTGGACCGGTTTTTATATTCTCATTTGGTCCCTATCGGGGCCGGTTTTGCTATTGTTTGCCCCGTAGGGGCTTATGACAATAGCCCACCAGTTTACTGGTGGGAAAAGGTAGTCTTGTGCAAACAAGTCCCGTAGGGACGATTGAACTACTCGCCTCTGCGCCATTGGGTGTTACCTTGAAATGAACCAGACCGGAAAATTCTTTCATATCTCTGCGTTCTCCCCACGGGACGGCGAACAGCCGCCTGCGTCTCCCTGCCTGCCGGCAGGCAGGTGCGGCCTTTATTTTCTTTTCCCCGTCGCACGCAGCAACGGGACGAAACGGACGGGCATCAGCGATTTGCTGCG
>DAOVFI010000037.1 GCA_030673005.1 Planctomycetales bacterium | reverse complement strand
ATCGGCGACTGGCGACTGACCGGATGCACGATGGCGGTAACGCTGGAGCCGTGCCCGATGTGCGCCGGGGCGATCGTACTGGCGAGGCTTGAGAGGCTGATATACGGCGCCGCCGACCCCAAGGCCGGGGCGGTCGAGACGCTCTACGAAATCTGCACCGACGAACGGCTAAATCATCGGGTGGAAATCACCTCAGGCGTCCTCGCCGACGACTGCGCCAGCCGGCTGACCGAATTCTTCCGCCGCCAGCGCGAACTGGGAAAGAAGTAGGCCGGGACGGCGCGAAGCGGAGTCCCGGCAATTGAGGAAAGAAAGGACAGAATTCAGGAATTGCCGGGACTTCGCTTCGCTGCGTCCCGGCCTACTCATTCGTCGTGGCCTACTTCGAGAACTTTTCGCTGGTGAAGGTATAGACGGTGGTTTGCTCGTCGCGCCAGGCGTCGGGACTCATACCGGCCTTGCCGCTGCAGCAGTGTGAGAGGAATTCCTCTTTGCTCCAGCCGGTCTCCGTTGCGACCTCCGGCAGGAAGCATCCGCTTGCGGGGCCGCGGACGATGTAGATTCCGTGGACGCCCAACTCGATGTCGAGCGGGTTGTCGATAGGCTCCAACTCGCTAAGGACGGAAACCTGGACGGTCAGGTCGGCGACCTCGCCGGGCGTGATCGGATCGAGCGTGAATCTCGGATCGCGGGCGGACGACGCTGCCATTTCGACAATCTGCTCGGCGAGTGGTTTTTGTGGATGAAAAGTACCGATGCACCCGCGGAGACTGCCTTTATTTGTCAGCGTAACAAAGCAGCCGCGGCGCTCGGCGAGAATGCCTTTTGCCTCGCCTCGACCGGACTCGCCGCAGACCGGCGGGGCGGGGCTGGCCGAACCTGCAACCGTCGCCCTTACCGACTCCCGCGCCAGTTTCAGCAGCGTTTTTCGATCTTCATCGGATATAGGCATAGTCAGGGAACCTTTCAAGATACCGCCGGTATGATACTACGCTTTCCGGAAGCAAACAATCGTACAGTAGGCCGGGTCGAGCGGAGCGAGCCCCGGCAAACTGCTAACTTCATGGCGGACTCCTTTTCTCACGCTACAGGTTGCTTCCATCGGTTTTCAAGATATTCCTGAATGGGTCTTGCGTCGGGCGTTCCGGCCCGCAGTGCTGCGACGGCTTCGACGGCGGCCTCGGCGGCGGTGGCGGTGGTGATCAGCGTGATGCCGTGTGCGACGGCGTTTATGCGAATGGCCGATTCGTCGGCGCGGGGGCGCCGGCCTGAAGGGGTGTTGATTATCAGGGCGATCTCGCCGTTCTTGATCGCATCGACGACGTGAGGCCGACCCTGGCGGACCTTGTTTATCCGCCGGTTGGCGACGCGGTGACGGTCGAGGAATTCGCTGGTTCCGTCGGTGGCGAGGATGTCGAAACCCATCGCCCGCAGCCGGCGGATCGTCGGCAACAGCGCCTGCTTGTCGGCGTCCTTTATCGAGATGAAAACCGTGCCGTCCGTCGGCAGGCGAGTTCCCGCGGCTATCTGGCTCTTGGCGTAGGCCAGGCCGAAATCGCGGTCGATACCCATCACCTCGCCGGTCGATTTCATCTCCGGTCCGAGCACAGCGTCGGTGCCGGGAAAACGGCTGAATGGGAAGACCGACTCCTTCACGCCGACGTGCGTAAGCGGCGGCCTCGGCTGTGTCAGGCCCATCGAGGCGAGCGTCTCGCCCAGCATCACGCGAGTAGCGACCTTCGCAATCGGAACGCCGGTTACCTTGCTGACGAACGGGACTGTCCTGCTGGCGCGGGGATTGACCTCGAGGATGTACAGTTCCCGCCCGCCTATAGCTGCGAACTGGATGTTCATCAGCCCGCGGACGTCCAGTTCCATCGCCAGGTCGCGGGTCGCCCGGCGGATTTCGTCGGCTACGTCTTCGTCGAGCCTGTGGGGCGGCAGCGCCATTGCCGCGTCGCCGGAGTGTACGCCGGCGTACTCGATGTGCTCCATTATGCCGGCGATATAGACGTCCGTTCCGTCGGCGACGGCGTCAACGTCCAGCTCGATAGCATCTTCGAGGAACTTATCGACCAGCACTGCCGCTCCGTCGGAGGCCTCCAGTGCGGCGGAGACGAAATGCCGAAGGTCCTCGTCGGTATAGACGATCTCCATCGCCCGCCCGCCGAGAACGAATGACGGACGGACAATTACCGGATAGCCGATCTCGCCTGCCAGCCCCAGCGCCTCTTCAATCGTCGAGGCCATCCCGTTGCGAGGCTGGCGAATTCCCAGGCGAGAGCACATTTCGCTGAACTGCTCGCGGTCTTCTGCCCGTGCGATAGAGGCGGGGCTTGTTCCGAGGATAGGGACGCCGGCAGCGGCCAGACCGTCGGCCAGGTTCAACGGCGTCTGACCGCCAAATTGGACGATCAGGCCGCGAGGTTTTTCGCGATGGACGATTTCAAGGACGTCTTCGAGCGTCAGCGGCTCGAAGTAGAGGCGGTCGGAGGTGTCGTAGTCGGTCGAGACGGTCTCGGGGTTGCAGTTGACCATGATGGAGGGGATGGACATTTCCCGCAGCGCCTCGGCTGCATGTACGCAGCAATAATCGAATTCCAGACCCTGCCCGATACGGTTCGGCCCGCCGCCGAGGATCATCACGCCGGGCTTCTCGGACGGTCGCGTCTCGTCCTCGCGCTCGTAGGTCGAGTAGTAGTAGGGCGTAAAGGCCTCGAACTCCCCGCCGCAGGTATCAACCAGTTTGAACACCGCCCGGATGCTGTGGAACTCACGAAAGGCGCGGATATTTTCAGGCTCGGCGCCGAAGACTGTTGCAAGTTGAATATCGGAATAACCCCATTGCTTGGCCTTGCGAATTATTTCGACAACATGATCGCTGGATTTCCATTGTGAGTAGAACTCAACCGTATCCTTGATATCTCGAAGAAATTGCTCCTTCTTTTCTTTCGGAACCTTTTCCAGTTGCTTGTCCACTTGCTCGGTTGGAATGGCTGCAAGTTTCTCTATCTCTTCTCGAGAAGTGCCGCGAAGTAATGTTTGCAGATTGCTGATACGATTAAAGTACTCGGCAAGAATATCTGAGTTTTCACAGACGGTCGTTAACTCATTTTCGAAATCCACAAGTTGTTTCATGTTGTCCAGAAACCACGGGTCGATTCCGGTCAGTTCGTAGATTTCGTCGATGCTCATTCCCTGCTGCATCGCCAGGCGGATAGTGAATATCCGCAGGGAATTGGGCGAAGCGAGTCTCCGGCGGACGGCGGCGGGGTCGATCTTATCGAACGGGACGTCTCGCCCGTCAGCGCCCAGGCCGGCGCGCTTGATTTCCAACCCGCGAAGCGCCTTCTGAAACGCCTCCTTGAACGTCCGCCCGATGGCCATTACCTCGCCGACGCTCTTCATGCTGACGGTCAGAAAATCGTCGGCGGCGGGGAATTTCTCGAAGGTGAATCGCGGTACCTTGACGACGCAGTAGTCGATGGTCGGCTCGAAGCAGGCGGGCGTCCGGCGTGTGATGTCGTTGGCGATTTCATCGAGCGTCATTCCGACAGCGACCTTGGCGGCGATCTTGGCGATGGGGAAACCGGTGGCCTTGGACGCCAATGCGCTCGACCGGCTGACGCGGGGGTTCATCTCGATTGCGACCATACGCCCGGTTTTCGGATGGACTGCGAACTGGATATTGCAGCCGCCGCTCTCGACGCCGATTGCACGGATGATCTTCAACGCGTCGTCGCGCATCGCCTGGTATTCGCGGTCGGTGAGTGTCTGGGCCGGCGCGACGGTTATCGAATCGCCAGTGTGCACGCCCATCGGATCGAAATTCTCGATGGAGCAGACAATCACCGCGTTGTTGTTCCGGTCGCGCATTACCTCCAGTTCGAATTCCTTCCAGCCGATGACGCTCTCTTCCAGCAGGACCGAGCTGACGGGCGACAGAGCCAACCCAGCAGCCACCTGCGTCTCGAATTCCTCAACGTTATAAGCGACCGATCCGCCGGAACCTCCGAGCGTGAACGACGGGCGGATGACAACCGGCAGGCCGAGATCGACCTGTATCCTGCGGGCCTGGTTCATGTCGTGGGCGACTTCGCTGCGGAGCACCTCCACGCCGGCGGCTGAGACGACCTCCTTGAAGGTGTCGCGGTCCTCGGCCCGATGAATAACCTCGGCCGTCGCTCCGATTAATTCGGCGCTGAATTTCTCCAGCAGCCCGGCCTCGTGCGCCTCGACGGCAAGGTTCAGGGCAGTCTGTCCGCCGAGCGTCGGCAGCAGCGCGTCGGGCCGATCGCGACGGAGGATTACCTCCAGCATCTCGAGCGTTATCGGCTCGATATAAGTACGCTCGGCCATCTCCGGATCGGTCATTATCGTCGCGGGATTGCTGTTCAACAGGATGACGCGATAACCCTCCTCGCGCAGAGCCTTACACGCCTGCACGCCGGAGTAGTCGAACTCGCAAGCCTGCCCGATAACAATCGGCCCGGCGCCGATAATCAGAATCTTCTCAATGTCGTTTCGCTTAGGCATCGTATGATGATCTGGTTTGTTATCGTTTGTTAGCCGCGAAATGGGCCGACAACGCGTACAAAAAAATATTATTTAAAAAAAGACCCATATAAATCTGTCTTTATTCCCATGGCCTTGCGCCATCACGGTCAATCAATCTTATTTTTTCTGTTTCTAATATTTAATTATGTTCGCGTTGTTCGCGCAGTTCGCGGCTAACAGTTCATTCTCTCTTTTTTTTCATACTCGCGGCGATGAACGCGGCGAAGAGGGGGTGCGGCTCGACCGGCGTTGAGCGGAACTCGGGGTGGAACTGGACGGCAAGGAACCAGGGATGGTCGTTCAGTTCGATGATTTCCACCAATTTCTCGTCGGGACTGACGCCGCTGAATCGCATACCGTTGGCCTCGAAGACTTCGCGGTATGCGTTGTTGAACTCGTATCGATGCCGGTGTCGTTCGCGGACCTCTTCGCGGCCATAGGCTCCTCGGGCGAGGCTGCCTTTAGCGAGTCTGCAAGGCCAGGCGCCCAGGCGCATCGTCGCACCCTTTTCGGTCACGGACTTCTGATCTTCCATCAGGTAGATTACCGGATGCGGGCTTTCGGGGCTGTTTTCGGTCGTGTCGGCGCCGGCCAGGCCGCAGACGTTCCGGGCGAACTCGATAGCGGCGCACTGCATTCCCAGGCACAGGCCGAATAAGGGTATGCCCCGCTCGCGGGCGTAACGGATGGCAGAAATCTTGCCCTCGATTCCCCGCAGCCCGAAACCGCCGGGAACCAGGATACCCTGGACCTCGCCGAGTATCGATTCGGGGTCGCCGGATTCGAGGTTTTCCGCTATTATGCGCTCGACCCGTACTTTGCAGTTATTCGCGACTCCGCCGTGGTCCAGGGCCTCGTATATGCTTTTATAGGCGTCCTGGAGTTCGCTGTACTTTCCGACTACGGCTATTCGCACGGTCGAGGCCGGGTTGCGAATCATCTCGATAATTCCCGGCCAGGGGCCGAGGTCCAGCGGACCGGCCTCCAGGGCCAATCGCTCGACGATAAACTCGTCCAGACCCTGGTCGATAAACTGGAAGGGAACTTCGTAGATCGTGTCTTCCACGTCCGGCTCCTCGATTACGCAGCGGCGCTGGACGGACGTGAACAGGGAGATTTTGTCCTTCATCGCCTCATCGAGCGGCTTTTCGCAGCGGCAGACCAGCACGTCCGGGCTGATGCCGATCTCACGGAGTTTCTGGACGCTGTGCTGGGTCGGTTTGGTCTTGATTTCACCGGCGGCCTTGACGGTAACGATCAGCGTTACGTGAACGTACAAGACGTTTTCGGGTCCTTCATCCAGGCCGAATTGGCGAATGGCTTCGAGGAACGGCAGGCCCTCGATGTCGCCGACAGTCCCGCCCATCTCGGTGATGATAACGTCGGCGTCGTCGGCGACCGACCGGACAGCCGATTTGATTTCGTCGGTGATGTGCGGGACGACCTGAATGGTCGCGCCGAGGTAGTCGCCGCGTCGTTCCTTTTCGATAACGCTGCTGTAAATCCGCCCTGATGTGAAGTTGCTGGCCCGGCTGGTTGGGATGCCGGTGAACCGCTCGTAGTGGCCAAGGTCGAGGTCGGTCTCGGCTCCGTCGTCGGTAACGTATGTCTCGCCGTGCTGATACGGGTTCATCGTGCCGGGATCGACGTTGAGGTACGGGTCGAATTTCTGCATCGCCACCTTCAGTCCCCGCCGGCCCAGCAGCATCCCCAGCGATGCAGCCGTGATTCCCTTACCCAGCGACGACACCACTCCGCCTGTTACGAAAATGTATTTTGCCATATCTTACGCTTTCGATTCCGTTCTTGTTGTGCTTGTTAGTACACTGTGGGCGACAAATATGCTCTTTTCCGGGGGCCTGAAGGCGATTCCACCTTGAGAGGCCACTCTATATAACACATCAGTAGTGCGGCATGCAAGAGGTAATCTCCCTTGATGGAAGAAACGGTCCACTGAACACTTAAAAGACATGTTGATTTTGAGGGTTATTTCCGATATTATCCCTTTACGGTAATTAACAAGAACGGAACTCAAGATGTCGGAAACACG
This sequence comes from Planctomycetales bacterium, assembly GCA_030673005.1. Classification (GTDB taxonomy): domain Bacteria; phylum Planctomycetota; class Phycisphaerae; order SM23-33; family SM23-33; genus DAOVFI01. Next base: position 6,367 of record DAOVFI010000037.1, on the reverse strand, counting down.
AACAATCGAGATACCGGAAAGCGTTTTAATCAGCGTCCAAAGCCTGGACGAACTGGGTGACTGGTTGGCTGCTCATAACCCTCACTTTCTTGAGGAGATTCGGCGCATTCGCGAAGAGGAAGATATTGCCGAGAAAGGCAAGGACCTGACGGAGATACTGAAGCGGTGGCCTATCGAGTGATAGTCTTGCCGGCGGCCGAAGCGGACCTGGAACAACTCGATAGTGCTGTTCGCCGAAAAGTCTTGCGCCGGATACTCTGGCTTGGTGAGAACGCCTCGCAAATGATTCATCACCGTCTGGCGAATCTGCCCGATGACCTGCACGGACTGTCCCGCCTGCGGGCGGGGGATCACAGAATACTCTATTGGATTTATCCCCAGAGAAAGCATGTGAAGATATATCGCATCCAACACCGACGCGAGGTGTACCGCAAGTTGTGATGGGTGGGCAATGTCGGCGCTTGGACTTACGCTCTAACTTCTCACGTGCACACCGTTGCGACGTAGGTTGCCTGTAGGCCGGGACGAAGCGAAGCGTAGTCCCGGCAATGCCCAATCTAATTCCAGGCCGCCGGGACTACGTTTCACTTCGTCCCGGCCTACGATTAACTTCTCACGTGTACGCCGTGGTTGCGGAGGTAGTCTTTTACGGCGGCGATGGTGTAGGTTCCGTAGTGGAAGATTGACGCTGCCAGTGCGGCGTCGGCCTTGCCCTCGGTCAGGACGGCCAGCATGTCTTCAGGACCGCCGGCGCCGCCGGAGGCGATTACGGGTATCGAGACGGCCTCGTTGACGGCGGCGTTTAGTTCGATGTCGTAACCGGCGGTGTGGCCGTCGGAATCGATAGAGGTAAGCATTATCTCGCCGGCGCCGAGTGCTTCAACTTCTTTTGCCCACTTGATTACGTCCAGACCCGTCGGGGTCGTTCCGGCGTTGATATAAACCTCCCACTTAGGTGGCACAGGTTTGTAACCTGTGTTTTTGCCCACAGGTTGAAAACCTGTGCTACCGACCCGTTTCGCGTCAATTGCCACGACGACCGCCTGGTTGCCGAAGGCTTCTGAAACCTCCGTTATCAGCGGCTTGTTCTTCACCGCGGCGGTGTTAATCGAAATCTTTTCAGCCCCGGCGCTGAGCAGGCTGCGGGCGTCGGCGATAGTGGAAATACCCCCGCCGATGGTGAACGGGATAAAGACCTCCTCTGCCACGCGGGCGGCCAGAGCCAGAATCGTCTTTCGGGCCTCCAGCGTGGCGGTGATGTCCAGAAAGACCAGTTCGTCGGCCCCGGCGTCGCTGTAGGCCTTGCCGGCCTCGACAGGATCGCCCGCGTCGCGCAGATTAACAAACGATCGGCCCTTAACGACCCGACCGTCCTTGACGTCCAGACACGGTATTATTCGTTTTGCCAGCATAATCAATTTCCAATTTGCAATTTGTAATTTCCAATTAGACTAATATCAGGCGGCTCCCGGCGCCTATTTTCAATTGGAAATTGGCAATCGCCAATTGAGAGTGTCCTTTGTGGTTCAATCCGTTTAACATAGCCGACAGAAATTCTCCAGCATCGCCAGTCCCGCCGGGCCGGAGCGTTCGGGGTGGAACTGTACGCCGAAGACGTTCCCGGCCTGGACGGCCGAGGAGAAAGTCAGGCCGTAATCGGTCGCTCCGATGACGGTTGCCGAATCGTCCGGATCCACGTAGTACGAATGGGCGAAATAGAAGAAGGCTCCATCGGCGACGTCCTTAAACAGCGGCGAAGGCGTCCCGTGTTTGACCTCGTTCCAGCCCATGTGCGGAACCTTCAGCCCCGGAGCGAATCGCCTGACCTTACCGGGGATTAGTCCTAATCCCTCATGCCGACCATGCTCGTCGCTTTCAGTGAAGAGCAGTTGCATCCCCAGACAAATACCCAGCAGCGGCTTGCCGTTTCGCGCCGTTTCGAGCACAACTTTCGCCAGGCCGGCTTCGCGCAGGTTCTCCATTGCCCGCCAGAACGCGCCCACACCGGGCAGTATAATGCCGTCGGCTGTGGCGATTTTTTCGGCGTCCGATGTTATCAACGCCTCTTGACCGACCCGCCGCAGGGCGCACTGGACGCTGCGAAGGTTGCCAAGACCGTAATCTACGATAACTAACATTTTATTCAGGGACTAGTACTCTGTCCCATCAATAATGACGGGTGCCATGCCCTCACGCGCAGCGCAGCGAAGCGGGTGGGCACCTGTCTGCCGACAGGCAGGTGTTGGCGCCCCAACATGTTCACGCCCTTCACGTCGTTACGGGCGAGAACATGGCACCCATCATTTTAGATGCTACAGACTACCAGGCTCAATAACGTGACTATTTCCGTCTGTTTTTGCCTATTCCCAAGTCCCTATTCCCAAGTCCCTCTTTTATTCCCACTCGATCGTCGAGGGCGGTTTCGACGATATGTCATAGACGACGCGATTGACGCCGTGTGCTTCGTTGATGATACGGGCCGAGAGTCGCGCAAGCAGTTCGTGCGGCAGGCGCGCCCAATCGGCGGTCATAGCGTCCAGGCTCGTAACCACGCGCACAGCCGCCACGTTGGCGTAAGTCCGCTCGTCTCCCATTACGCCGACACTCTTTACCGGCAGGAGCACGGCGAATGACTGCCAGATGTCGTCGTAGCCTTCCCAGTTTTCCATCTCCTGCTGCACGATTGCATCGGCGGCGCGGAGTATTTCGAGGCGCTGCTCCGTAACTTCTCCGATAATCCGCACCGCCAGACCCGGGCCGGGGAATGGCTGGCGGTTTATCAGTTTCGCCGGCAGGTTCAATTCCGCCCCCAGGCGGCGGACCTCGTCCTTGAACAGTTCACGCAGCGGTTCGATCAGTTCAAATCCCAGTTCGTCCGGCAGGCCGCCGACGTTGTGATGGGACTTGATCGTCACCGACGGGCCGCCGCTGGCTGAGATGCTCTCGATTACGTCCGGGTAAAGAGTGCCCTGGGCGAGGAAATCGATCTTACCCAGGCCCTTGGCCGTCCGGCTGAAGACGTCTATGAAAACTTTACCGATTATCTTTCGTTTTCTTTCCGGGTCCGTTACACCGGCGAGTGCGTCGAGGAATTCCCGACGTGCATCGACGACCTGCATGTTCAGCGGGAAATCCTCGGTGAAGAATCCTTCGATTTCTTCGACTTCGCCTGCCCGCAGCAGCCCGTTATCGACGAAGACGGCGTGCATCTTTTCGCCGATAGCGCGGTTCAGCAGTGCGGCCGTTACGGACGAATCCACCCCGCCGGAGAGGCCGCAGATTACCTGCCCGTCGCCGACCTGCTCTTTTATCCGCGCGACCTCCTCTGTGATAAACCCGGCCATTGTCCAGCCGCCGCCGCAGCCGGCGATGCGGAAGAGGAAATTACGCAGGATTTCCACACCTTTGGGCGTGTGCACAACTTCCGGGTGAAACTGGACGCCATAGACTTTTTTCTCGGCGTTGCCCATGACTGCGACGCGGCAGTCATCAGTATGTGCGAGCGTCTCGAAGCCGGCGGGCATCTTTTTAACGAGATCGCCGTGGCTCATCCAGACGTCCAGTCGGTCCTCCAGGCCGGCCAGCAGTTCGTCAGGCTTATCGACTTCCAGCGTCGCGGGTCCATATTCGCCGCCGGTATGTTTTTCGACCGTCCCGCCCATCAGGCCCGTCAGCAGTTGCAGGCCGTAGCATATCCCAAGCGTCGGTATGCCCATCCGGAGCAGTTCGGCGTCCATTGTCGGAGCCTTCTCGTCGCGTACCGACGCCGGCCCGCCCGAAAGGATCATCGCCGCCGGCCTGTTCTGCGCAACCTTATCAACCGTTATATCGTGCGGGACGATCTCGCAATATACGCCCAACTCCCTCACCCGCCGGGCGATAAGTTGGCACGTCTGCGAACCGAAATCCAGTACTAAAACCTTCTCACGCATGTTGTTACCCTTGGATGTTACGAAAAAATTCTGCCGCAGAGACGCAGAGATCGCAGAGAGTGAAGAATAAAAAAAACAAATACACAAAAACAGAAAACCTTTTTAATTCAATTCATCCTCTGCGTTCTCTGCGTCTCTGCGGCCTTTTTTTATGCTTTCCTCATCAATTCGATAAATCTGTTGAACAGGTATTGCGCGTCGTGCGGGCCGGGGCAGGCCTCCGGGTGATATTGGACCGAAAATATCGGCAGGTGCTTGTGGCGGAGGCCTTCAAGTGTCTGGTCGTTGAGATTAATGTGTGTGATTTCCACGTCGCCGGTCGGCAGCGAATCGATATCGACGCAGAAGCCGTGATTCTGCACGGTAATCGCCACCTCGCCGGTGCGAAGGTCTTTTACCGGATGGTTTGCACCGTGGTGACCGAACTTCAGTTTATAGGTCTTTCCGCCCAGCGCCAGTGCAAGTATCTGCTGACCGAGGCAGATTCCGAAGATCGGCAGGGGCGTTTTTCTCGGCGGATTTTCTATCAGCGAGCGAACGGTCTCGATGACGTCAGTAACCGGTTCCGGATCGCCGGGTCCGTTGGAGAGCATCAGCCCGTCGGGGTCGATCTCGGCTATCTGTTCGGCCCCGGTCGATGCCGGCACGACTGTTACCTCGCAACCGGCCGACCGGAGTCGGCGCAGGATGCCGTACTTGACACCGCAGTCCAGAACCACCACGCGTGGCGAATGTGGCACGGCCGTCTCGGCCATGTTTCTTTTTTTCACGGGCGAGACGCCCGTGCCACGGCCATTGTCCCATTGATAAGTTTTATCGCACGTTACTGTCTCAGCCAGGTTGCGTCCTTCCAGACCAGGTGCGGCTCTGGCCCTGGCGATAAGCGAATCGGCGTCAAGGTCCTTGGTGCTCAATACGCCCTTCATAGCCCCGGCTGTTCGCAGACGCTTTGTCAGTTCCCGCGTATCAATCCCGGCGATCCCGGGCACACCGTGGTCGCGCAGGTAGGTGTCCAGGTCGGTCTGTGCCCGGAAGTTGCTTGTGATTCGAGAAAGTTCCTTAACGACGAATCCTTCCAACCAGAGGCCCCGGCTCTCGGCGTCGTCGGCGTTGACACCGTAGTTTCCGATCAGCGGATACGTCATCGCCACGATCTGACCGCAATAAGACGGGTCGGTCAACACTTCCTGATAGCCGGTCATCGAGGTGTTGAAAACCACTTCGCCGGACCGCTCGCCGGGCGCACCGAAGGCGACGCCCTCGAAGACCGTTCCGTCTTCCAATACCAGCATGGCGGGTTTTGTCATTCCGTTTCCTGCCTGATTCTGTCAATCGTGGATAAGAGTTTAGCGCCTTCGCACCCGTCGGACAAATATTATAAATTATAATTATCTTGATTTTCAAATTTGGTCTGTGTAATAATAAACAACTCAAGTGATAATTGAACGGGAGCATTGTATGGGAAAGACTCTGGAGGCGATGCTCGCACTTCAGGCGATTGAGCGTCAGCTCGCGGAAGTTCGCCGACATTTTAACAGCAGCAGTGCGGCTGTCGGAGTTCAGCAGAGGCGAGTGGACCAGTTAAACGAACGTCTTCAGTCGCTTCATGAAGAAGTCCTTGCCCACCAGAAAGAGGCCGGCGCCGTCGAACTGGAACTCAAGAGCAGGGAAGATGAAGTCAACAAACTTCGCCTGTCCCTCAACACTACCAAGACCAACAAGGAATACGCCGCCGTCCTGACTCAGCTGAACAGTCTCAAGGCCGACAATTCCAAGTTGGAGGACAAGGCCCTGAAACTGATGCAGCAGACCGATCAAGTCCGCGTGCAATCCGACGAAGTTACCAAGCAGATTGCCGAAGCCCGGCAGTATCTCGAGCATGTCAAGCAAACCTCGGCCGGGGAGATCGCCAGGCTCGAGCAGATGCGGGCCGATCTTGAGCAGAAGCGTAAGATCGCCGCCGAGTCCGTTCCCGAAAAGCCCCTGGGCATCTTCAATCGAATTGCCTCCACAAGGGAAGGCGACGTGATGGCCAGGATCGGGATTATCGGCAAGAAGCCTCCGTTCCAGTACATCTGCGGCGGGTGCAACATGTCAATCACACCGGAGCACGCCAACGCGCTGCGCACGAGGGACGAAATCCGCTTCTGCGACTGTTGCGGAAGGATACTTTACCTGGAAAAGGAAACATCGTCGCAGAAGGCGTAAAAATTGCGGATTGCGGATTTCGGATTGCGGATTATTTCATGGCTACCGGCTTAAAATATGTGCGACAAAGGATTTTCGGTTGTAATTAATATCGACGGCGGAGCGCGTGGTAATCCCGGTCCCGCCGGCGCCGGTGTCGTCATCGCCAGCGCCGACGACGGGACCGTCCTGTTTGAAGGCGGATATTTCCTCGGCAAGGCGACCAATAATGTCGCGGAGTATCACGC
>DAOVFI010000361.1 GCA_030673005.1 Planctomycetales bacterium | reverse complement strand
CGATTCTGCATTATCATCGCGGTTTTAACTTCCCTGCAATTGACGCTTATCGGTATTTCCCTACCACCCGCCGCTGCGAACGTTACCGATGGTGCGCCTGCTGCCGGGGAAAAAACCGCAAAAGCCGCAACGAACGAACCGCCCTGCCTGAAACCGTTCAGCAAACACCTGGCGAGCAAGGACTGGATGGCGCGGGCGATGGCGATTATCGGCATGTCCGGCATCGACGAGTCCAAAGTAACCGATAAACTCATCGAACTGATGGCGAAGGACCCTGAAAAGGCTGTTCGCGTGTTCGCGTGGGAGGCCCTTCACGCCCGCCAGGACCGCCTCCGACCCGCCCTTCGCAAGCGGTGGATCGAGGCGGCGTACAAGTTGGCCGGTCAGAACGCCATCAACGGAGACCTCCGCCTGGGGCTGGTGGGCATAATGGACGCCGGCGGACCGACTGCCAGGAACAAGGCGCTGTTCAAGCAACTCTTCAACACCACGAATTCGCTGGACTCATGCGACATCCGCGTACTACAGGCAATGGGCGACGCGCTGAAGAGATGGCGAAGCCGAGATCTCGTCAAGGGGCTTATCAAAAACATGGACAGCCTCAACTGCGCCTATCGATCCGAACTTATCCTCCGCCGCATCACTAAGAATATCGAACACTCGTCCACACTGGCCGATGCAGGCTCGAAGCAGATGTGGGCAAATACACAGGATCAATGGCGCAAGTGGTTCAAACGGATAAAGGTCAGGCAAATCGCCCCCTCGCCCGACGTGCCGTACAAGGGGCTTTCGGCGCTCATGCCCAGGCCCGGAAAAAACACACCGTCGGACGATAATGAATCGCACGGGGGCAAGGATAAGAAACAGGAAAATTTCCGCATGGACCAGTTGGAGGTCGCCTTCGCGGTGGACAGCACCGGCTCGATGGGCAAGGTCGTCGAGTGGATCCAACGAGACGTAATCAAGATGATGCGCGCGTTCGAGATGGTCAGCCGGGAGCCTCGAATCGGCGTAACCCTGTATCGCGACCACGGCGACAAGTACGTTACAAAGTCCCTGTATCTCCGGTCCAGCGGAAAGGAACTTGCAAAGACACTTCGCAAAGCGACCGCAAGAGGCGGCGAGGACATACCCGAGGCCGTCTATGAAGCGCTGCGAACAGTCGTAAAGAGCGGCAAACAGAACTGGTCGAAGGGCGCCGCGGCGAAGAAGTTCGTTGTTCTCGTCGGCGACGCCCCGCCGCACAGGAATACCAGCAAAAAGGTAAAGCAACTGGTAACATCGGCCGCCGAAAGTGATTTCAGGTTCTTCTGCATCAAGGCCGACACGGGATACGGGCAGACATACGCAAAAAAGAACTGGGACCGTAACCTGAGGAGTTTCGACAGGATCGCCGAATGGGGCAATGGTCGGAGCCTGTGGGTTACGTTCCCGAAAGAAAAGGACCCGTGGGACCTGACGACTGCCCAGCCGAGGACCAATCCGCCCGACCGGGCTATTTTTCGCGAAGTGCTCACCGCGGCGCTCGACAAGGGTTACCACGGCCGGCTGGAGCCTTTCGTCGATGTCCTGCTGTCATACGTCGATACGCCGGTCAGGGAGAAGCGCGAGTCGTTCGGACCCTACGCGCCTCCCGAGGAGAAATGGACCTGGACGGGCGATTCGGGACCGAAAAAGTGTGAAAAGCACACGGGTATGAAATTCGTGGAGTCGCGCAAGTATAAAGAGCATACGGGCCAGACAAGCCCTCACAATCAGAAACCTGCATACATACCCCCACCAGCCCCCCGCAGGAATGTCAAACTGGCCAAGCCTCCGAGGCGACCCAAAAAAACCAAGCCAATCAAACTGCCGAAAAATACGCTCGTCAAAACCAAGCCCAGGAAATCGGAATTAATTCCACTGCCCGGCGGTAAAAAACCGCCGCCCGCCACACATCGCAAACCCGGCGGCTATACCGGACGCCGGACGCGCAGACGCGACCCGCAGGCAAGGTAGTTTTGCAGGCTGAGCCGTCAGCCCCACCTTTCCTGCTGCGAAATGGTAAAAGGTGGGCCTCCGCTGCGCTCCGGTCCACCTTTCCCGCTGCTGATTCGCACGACTATATCTATAATCCAAGGCCTGCCGGCGGTACAATACCGCGATGATTTCCTGGACGTAGCAGTTTTTACTTATACGGCCGGGTTTCCGTTGAACACAAGTACATAAGGAACCAGGAAAGATGAATGAAAAAGCACATGGAGACAGAGGGTCTTTTTTGTCATTGTCAGCCTTGCTTTTTTCCGCTCTGCTCATAGCCTCGTGCTCGCCTCGGGAAAAGCAGGGGCTTGTCGCCTGCTGGAGGTTTGATGAAGGAAAGGGGACCAAACTCCTTGATTACTCCGCCAACGGCAACCACGGTGAAATTCACGGGGCCACCTGGGTAGAGGGTAGAGTCGGAGGAGGCCTGCGGTTTGACGGCGTGGACGACTACGTGAAAGTTCCCAGGTCGGCCAGTCTGAACAGTATAACCAAAGAAATCACATTGATGTGCTGGATAAAGACGCCCCTTACAGGCAGACACACAATACTGGAAAGGTGGCCTTGTGGGGATGACTTGGTGCAGCGCTGCCTGGTACTGGATGTGGATTCCGAAGGAAAACTTGCCCGTTTTGCGCTCTCTCCTACCGGCGGGACTGGAACGTGGCACAAATTCACTAACACAATACCAGTAAATAAATGGGTGCACATTGCCGCAACTTTTGACGGCAAGACTATGAGGATTTACGTCAATGGCCGGCCTGACCCTTCGCCATCCGTTCTCGAGAATCCGCAGATACATCCATCCACAGCAGATTTGCATATCGGGACCTGGAACTCGAGCAGCGACAAATGGGAATGCTTCTTCAAAGGCAACATGGATGAGATAAAAATCTATTCCCGCGCCCTGCCCCACAAGGAGATACTGGAAAATTACAAGGCCGGTAGTCCCACAGGCACAGTTGCCGGCAGGATAACTGATACAAACGGAAAACCGATAAGGGCCGCGAAAGTCAGGGTTGGATTGTTCGGTACTACTACGGATGGAG
>DAOVFI010000594.1 GCA_030673005.1 Planctomycetales bacterium | reverse complement strand
AGCGCCTCGGTCAGGTTGGCGAACGTGCTGTCGAACCAGCTCGACAACCACAGCGCCCCGTCCTGGGCGAGGCGATAGTGCTCGGCGTAGGGATGCTTATCAAACCATTCCTTTCGCGCAACAATACTTCCGTGGCAGATGTACACTCCCCTGCTGAGCGGGCGGCGGCATATCTGCTCATGTGTTGCCGGCTCGTTCCTGCGCCCTTTTACCTCGTCGTTCGGGCCGAGGCTCAACCGCGCTGTCCCGACGACATCAACGTCGGGTCGGCTGTCGAGGAAATCGACCTGCCTGGCGAGCCTTGTCGGGTCGCACAGGTCATCGGCGTCGAAACGGGCGATGAGTTGGCCGCGGGCAAGACGATTTATCTGGTTGAGCCTGGCCGCCAGTTTTTTATTGGCGCCGTCGGACACCACGCGCACTCTGGGATCATTGACCTTCTCGGCGATTTCCAGCGACCCGTCGGTCGAGCCGTCGTCGATCATAATAAGTTCCCAGTCGGTGAACGTCTGGGCGAATATGCACCTGAGCGCATCGACGAGCGTATCGCCGGCGTTGTAAAAGGGCAGGCCTATGGTCAACCTGGGACTTTTCATTTATACTGTCTCCCGCATGGCGTTATCGTGGGAATATACAACAGCGCGACGGCGTATTTACAGATATTTCCGGGCGGCGTATCTTTTCCACGAGCGCCGCAACGGCGGTTTCTGCCTGCCATCTTTGGGACGGTCCGGGCCGGACGCCGGATAATGTCATTCCAGTTCGTATTGTAGGGTTCTGCCGGAGAGCCGAGTACCGGCGAGGAAGATTGAAGAAACATGGACAACCTTCAGGACAATCGTCTTATCAGGGCCTTCGCCGAGATGCGATCGGCCGGGGAAAAAACACTGATCCCGTTCCTGACCGCCGGGTATCCCGACCTGGATACCACTGAGGCGCTGCTTAGGGATATTGAAGGGCGCGGCGTGCGCATCTGTGAACTGGGCGTTCCGTTTTCCGACCCGATCGCCGACGGGCCTACGATCCAGGCCTCCTACACCAAGACGCTGGCCGACGGCGTCAGCAGCGAAAGTATCTTCGATATGATCCGCTCTTATCGCCGCGGCGGCGGCAAACTGGCGCTGGTGGCGATGGTCAGTTATTCCATCGTCTTCAGGCACGGCCCGGAAGCGTACCTGTCCGACGCGGTCGATGCCGGCTTCGACGGAATTATCATTCCCGACCTGCCGCTGGAGGAGGCCGGCGAACTGGAGCCGCCGGCGTCTTCGCTGGGCCTGGCGAACGTGATGCTTATCGCACCGACCACGTCGCCGGATCGAAGGATCGAGATCGCACGCCACTCGCGCGGCTTCATTTATTACATCTCGATCGCCGGAATAACCGGCGAGCGCGACCGCCTGCCGGAGGAGTCCATCCGGGCCGTCGCAGAACTCCGCACACACACCGACACGCCCGTCTGTATCGGCTTCGGCATCTCCAACCGGCAAACCGTCGCCCACGTCTGCGAAGTCGCCGACGGCGCCATCGTAGGTTCAGCCATCATCCACCGCATAACCGACGCCGC
>DAOVFI010000030.1 GCA_030673005.1 Planctomycetales bacterium | reverse complement strand
AAAGGCTGATTTTTCGAAGGAACCGGCCCCGAACGGGGGCCGAATAAACATCGGCGCTTATGGGAACACGAAGGAGGCGTCAAAGAGCGGAAGGGAAAAAAAGAAGGCGCAGCCCAGTGTGAAACTCTGGGACGTGGGCGAGAAACATCCCTGGCACAACGGCTTCAGGCCTTATGCCAAACAACAATTGTGGAAGCAGGTTCCATACGGACAGATCGGCCACGAATTCAAGGGCGATGCTGTAATAGAGAACGAGTTCTTCTATCTGTACTTCTATCGGACCATAACGCTGCACGGAAAGGTGGACGGAAAACCCAGGATATGGAGAAACGTTCTTTACAAAGTCTATGTTGACCCCGACGGCCGGAGGAACTACGGCCACTCGCAGCCGAAGTATTTTAAGATCATAAAAAATACACCCCAGGAGATCATAGTAGAGCATCAGGGCGGGAAATCGGTTACCACTACCTACCGTTTCCCGCGTAACAAGCCCTGGTTTGAGGTAAGAGGCGTCAAGAACGCCACGGAACTGGGCATTCACGGGAAAGTCAGAATGGCTCTTGCCCCGGTCGAGGGTGGTAATGATTTTGTTGTGGATTCCTTGAGGGACCCTCCGGGCCGGCCGAAAGCACCGAGCGGAAAGATGATTATATGCTTCTACGAGAACATAACCAATCCCTGCATGTGGGTCTTTACGTGGACGGTGCCGTTCAAGGAAGCCGCCCCCTGGTTCCTGAACGACAGCGGCCCGAAGGGAGATACGATGTGGTGCAGTCCCGGCAAGTGGGGCGGGCTTACGATACCCAGAAGTTGGCCCGGGTGTATTACATCGAGTTGGGCGAAGTTCGGTAGGAGCGGAGGTGTCGTGCTGGGGGCGCTGGTCTATCCGAATAACTGGTACAGGCGGCAGGTGAACAAGCCCATAACTAAAGGGCAAACCTACAAGTGCAACTGGAAGCCGCCTTATCCGGGCAGGTGGAGGATGACGATCAGGATCGCCGAGAAGAAATATGACCAGGGATTCAAGTACGACGGCAGGACGAAATTCCCGGCGAAATATTACTCCAGGGACGTATTAGACGGAAAATTCACTTTTAAAAGCCCGGCTGACGGCTGGGTGGATTATGTGATTATGTACATGTATGACAGGACGAAGCAGACTCCAGCGGAGATACTGACTCCGATGGACCAGTATCGCTGGACGATGAAAAACAAGTGATTGTGAGATGCCGCATAGAGCGAAGATTACAATATCAAACCGCCAGAAGGCCGTTGGCGTCCGCACTGCGCATCTGCGACGGCTGGTAGAGTTCGTTACAACGGCTGAAGGGCGGAGCGTCGAGGACATTGACGTGGCGATTGTCGATGCCGGCGAGATGGAATCGCTTAATCGTCGCTACCTGGACCGCTCCTGCGTTACGGACGTGTTGAGTTTTGACCTTTCCGAGGGCGGCACTCGAGGCATATCGGCCCAGATTATAGTCTGCGGCGACGTTGCGGCGGTTGAAGGTCCGCGCCACGGACTGTCGGCTCAGAGCGAACTGACGCTCTACATCATCCACGGACTGCTGCACCTGACGGGCTACGACGACGCCACCGCCGCACAGGCAAAGCGAATGAACGCACGCCAGGAAGAATTGCTGGGCGAATTCGGCAAACCCGGTTAAATTGCCGGGACTCGCGAAAGCGGCGGCGCCCTTGCTGTTTGGCATTCCGGTTGGTAGAATAATAATGAATCGGGGCGCTGACCCGCGTGTTTTGTGTCCGGCACGATAGATATAAGCGGACGCGTTTGATTGGAGCGTTCCCTGTCGTGGAACCATTATTACCCTGGGCGGCCGCTGTAGCGGCTGGGCTGTCCGGATTCTTTTCACTGAACGTTTGTGCACTGCGCGACCCTTCCCGTCGTGACATCGAGGCCATTTTTGCCGCTCGAAGCCGGTCCCGGCGTCGCATCGACGGATTCCTGGCGCACATGTCGGAATTGAGGATGATCTGTGCGCTGCTCCGCTCGGTGTGTAACCTTGCGATGCTGGTGTTGCTGCTGTTGGCCTTCGGTGCCCGGCGTGGAAACCCAGTGGGGATTCTCGCCGGTATGGTCGTCGCGGCGGTCCTTATCAGCATCTTCACCGTTGCGATTCCCCACGCCTGGGCGCGTTATGCAGGCCCGAAGATACTGGCGGTAACCAGCGGGATACTCCTGGGGCTGCGCAGGGCGCTTTGGCCCGTCGTGGTCGTGATGCGCGCCTTCGACCTGCCGGTCCGCCGGCTCAGCGGTATTCCCGACCCCTTGAGCGATCAGGCCCAGAACGGTTCGAATGGTCGAAAGCCCTCGCCGCTGGAAACGGCCGTCAAGGCCGAGATTCTCCAGGTCGCCTCCGACGGACAGGCCGAAGGCGCCGTTGATCCCGAAGAAGTGGAGATGATCGAGTCTGTTATCGAGTTCGGCGACCAGCGCGCCGGCGAAATAATGACGCCCCGCACCGACATCGTCGCGCTACCGGTCAGCGCCACGCTGGAGACGGTTCGACAAACCGTTGTGGACGCCGGGCATACGAGAATACCCGTCTATGACGGCGACATCGACAATATCGTCGGCATCCTCTATGCCAAGGACCTGCTGTCGGTTGCCGAACCGGATCGTATGGACCTTGCCGGTATGCTGCGAAAGCCCTTTTTCGTACCGGAAACCAAGCCCTTGGACGACCTGCTGCGGGAATTCAAGGCTCGAAAAATGCACATGGCCGTCGTGCTGGACGAATACGGCGGAACGGCGGGACTGATAACCGTCGAGGACCTGATCGAGGAGATCGTCGGCGACATCTCCGACGAATACGACCGGGCCGAATCGCCACTGATCGATCGCATCGATGAACGCACCATCGAGGTGGACGGGCGGATGTACATTGACGATTTCAACGACGCCGCCGGGCTGAACCTTCCGGAAGAAGAGGACTACGACACCGTGGCGGGATTCGTCTTTTCCGAGTTGGGCGTCATCCCGCAGGAAGGGCAGACGCTCACTATCGGCCAGACCACTTTCACCGTCCTGACCGCCGACGCCCACAAGATAACGCGTCTCCGCGTGGAGACCCGGTCGCGACAGAAAGACCCGGCGTAGCGGCCGGGTGGTCTTTTTCTTGATGAACACATGTCGTCGGATTGCCGAAATTAATCCGGTTGAATGGAGAAAACGGACAGGATAGAATCAGTAGTCCGGTAAAACTAGGAAAAATCGGCTTAAACTGATATATCGTTACTATTGAGGACCAGATGACTCGCATCGAACGATTTGACAAGAAAGAGATCATGTTTATCGGCGATTACGTTCCCAGGCAGTGCGGGATCGCCACCTTTACGCGGGACTTGCGCGAGGCGGTAGCCGGTCAGGCCGGTAAGTCGTACCGTTGTAGCGTGGTGGCTATGAACGACATCCCCGAGGGGTACCGCTACAACGGGGACGTTCGTTTCGAGGTTCGCGAATCCGCCCAGGGCGACTACCATCGGGCGGCGGAGTTCGCCAACATCTCCAACGCTACAGTCGTCTGCCTCCAGCACGAGTACGGCCTGTTCGGCGGTCCCAGCGGAGCGCACGTCCTGACGACGCTTCGCCGGCTCCGCAGACCCCTGGTCAGTACGCTCCACACCGTCCTGTCCAACCCGCTCGAAGACCAGCAAAAGGTTCTGTCGGAAATATGCCGGCTCAGCACCACGGTCGTCGTAATGGCCGACAGGGCCAGACAGTTCCTTCAGGAAGTCTATGACGTCGAGCCTGAAAAGATAGTCGTCATTCCCCACGGCATCCCGGACGTTCCTTTCGTGGACCCGGCCTTTTACAAGGACAAGTTCGGCGTCGAGGGGCGCGAACTGATATTGACCTTCGGGCTGCTCTCGCCGGGCAAAGGCATCGAATACGCCATCCGTGCACTGCCTGCGGTTGTGGAGAAACATCCCAACGTCGCGTATATGGTCGTCGGCGCCACGCACCCGCACATACGTCGGCAAAGCGGGGAGGAATATCGCACAGGGCTGCACCGCCTTGCGCGGGAACTGGGCGTCGAACGGAACGTTATATTCCAGAACCGTTTCGTCGAGCAGGCGGAGTTGTACGAATTCCTCTGCGCCGCCGACATCTGCGTTACGCCCTACCTCGGCGAGGCACAGATCGTCTCCGGCGTGCTGGCATACGCACTGGGGACCGGAAACGCGATAATATCCACCCCGTACTGGTATGCCCAGGAAGTCCTCGCCGAAGACCGCGGGCGGATCGTGCCCTTCAAAGATTCCGACGCGATCGCACAACAGTTGCTGGACCTGCTGGGCAGCGACCTCGAGCGCGACGCGATGCGTAAACGGGCCTACCAGTACAGTCGGCAGATGATCTGGCCGGAGGTGGGCAAACGCTACCTGAAAGTGTTTAAGGACGCACAGAAGAAGCCGATCCGTCCCGTTATTGTAGTAACCCGCTCGGAGGCGACCTCGGCGGACGAATCAGCGCCGACTTACGAACTGCCGGAGATCGACCTGCGACATTTTAACATGCTCACCGACGATACCGGTCTGCTCCAGCACTGCATCTTCGCCACGGCGGACCGACGCCACGGATACGCCACCGACGATAACGCAAGGGCGCTGATCGTCGCGTCGATGTACTGGAACCAGACGCACGACGAGGCGATCCTTCCGCTGCTACAGCGGTATCTGTCGTTCCTGTGCTACGCGCTGGACCACGAGACGGGGCGATTCCGCAATTTCATGAATTATGACCGGCAATGGGCCGAGATGGTCGGCTCGGAGGACTCTCACGGAAGGGCGCTGTGGGGACTGGGAGTCTGTGTGGCGATGTGCAAGGCCGAACCGATCATCGGTCTGGCGACGCGACTGTTCGAGCGGGCGCTTTCGACCGTCGATAGGTTTGTTTCGCCGCGCGCCTGGGCATTCACCATCGTCGGTATCCATGCGTATCTAAAGCGTTTCGGCGGCGACAGCGAGGCAAAAAGGTCCCGGACCGTCCTGGCCGATATGCTCTTTCGGTGTTTCGTCGATAACTCGAGCGGCGACTGGCCCTGGTGCGAGGACGTCGTTACGTACGACAACGCCAAACTGGCCCACGCTTTGCTGATGAGCGGCAAGTGGATGTTCCGATCCGATATGATTGAGATGGGCGAGCGGGCGCTGCGGTGGCTGCTGGATATCCAGACCGCCGAAAACGGGAACCTGTCGATCATAGGCACCAACGGCTGGTTTCCACGGGACGGCCGGCCGGCGCAGTTCGATCAGCAGCCTGTCGAGGCACACGGCCTCATAGACGCCTGCATCGAGGCCTATAACGTTACCGGACAGAAATACTGGCTCAAACAGGCCCGAAGGTGCTTCAACTGGTTCCTGGGCGACAATGATATTCAGCAACCGGTCTATGACTTCACGACCGGCGGCTGCCGCGACGGAATACATCCCGATCGCCTCAATCGCAACCAGGGCGCCGAGAGCACACTTGCATGGCTGATGAGTCTGCTCCTGATGGCCGAAAGGCAAACTCAGCAAACGTTGGGCCGGACGGATGCCGATAAAGAAGTTAAAGTCGGCGGCACGCCTTCGGCGAGTGATCTGCCGGAGCGCACCGGCCAAGCAGTTGTTCAGAATGGCTGAGGAAGCTTGCAATGTTGTCTCCCATAGTAATGATCAGTTCGTACCCGCCGCGCCTGTGCGGCATTGCGACCTTCTGCGAAGAGGCGCGTGAGTTCATCCAAAAACGCCACGGCGAACGGGATGTCCTGGTTATCAGTCATACCGACGGCGCCGGCGACGGCGTCTTTCCGGTAATCGACATGTCGCAGCGCGACTGGTGGCGCCCCGTTGCGGCCAAGATCCGCCAGCTCCAGCCGTATGCGATACATATCGAGCACGAGTACGGGCTGTACGAATATCACGATTCCCGCGGCGCCGGCGACGGCAACGAGGGCTTCCTGGCGCTGCTGGACGCGATCGGCGAGTTTCCGATTATTGTCGAACCGCACACGGTCCACGGACGCCTGACGGACTTCGAGGCGAATTTCCTTTATAAACTCTCCCAGCGAGCACACGTGGTGCTGTTCAAGTGCCACTATCAGAAGTGGCGACTGGACTGGAACTTCCACGGCAAGGGCTGGCCGACGCCGCGCAACATCATGGTAATACCTCACGGGGCGCGATCCGACCGGAGGTGGACCGTCGCCGAAGTGCCCAAACTCCGCAAGGAACTGGGCCTGGACAAGGCCAGGAGTCTGGGTAAACACCTGGTCGGACTGATCGGGTGGATCCAGTCGAACAAGCGATGGGACATCCTCACCAGCATGTGGGAAGACATCGCCGCGATTATCAAGGACAAGACCGGTCAGGAGTGGGACCTGCTGGCGGCAGGGGCAATGAGAGACGCCAACCACAAGAGCGATTACGAAAAATACAAACAGCAGGTCAACCTCCTGGAAGACAAGGGCCTGGCCCACTACTACGAATTCGTACCCCGCGGCGAGCAGTATTACAAAATGATGGCTGTGTGCGACTTCATCGTCCTGCCCAGCACCGATGAGACGCAGTCGGGCACGCTTGCGAGAATCATAGCGTTGAACAAACCGTTTATCACCACCGCGCCGATGGAGGGTCTGACCGCCCAGACGCTTGAGAGCGGCGGCGGGTTGCTGTTCACCAACAAGCAGATGCTCCGCGAGCACGTCGTAACACTGGCCTGCGACGAAGGCCTGAGGATGGATCTGGGAAACAATCTCCGCCGATACCTCGAGAAGGTGGTTTCCTGGGAGGTAGTCGCCGCCCAGTACGACGAGGCCTACGAACAGGCCCGATCCGCCGTCGAGACACACAAGCCCGTCGTCCTGCCGATGGAATTCTGATTACTACGGAAGACACAGCATCAGCGGGGCGATTATCGGATCGCGGATAACCGTTCCGCTGACATCGACGCGGACTTGCCGACCACCGAGGTTTTGCGCCCGCAGACGCATACCGTCCAGGGTCGGTACCTGCCTGCGCCATTGTGCGATCCTTTCAAGTATGAATCGCCAACCATGGTAAGCAGATTAAGAGCATCCTGGCAAGTGAACCAAACAAAACCCACGGATGGCGACCGACAGGCCCGGAGAGGTGGTTACAGGATAAGGCGTAATGAAGTAAGATTCCGCCGATTTTCTTCTATTTCTTCAGTCCTCGCGCCGGTGCGGGCGCCGGATGCTTCAGTACGTCCGAGACGACCATTGACAGGTAAGCACAGGCGAACGTCCGGCAGTGTCTGCCCCTGTAGATGTCGTTTTGACCCCGGCAGCCGAGGCCGTCGGGTCCTTTGCGAACCTTGTCGATTAACGGGTCGCCGAAAGTCTCACAGTGGTCCATGAACGGACAATCACATATCGCTTCGTGATCCATCGTCTCACCTCCGGATGTGCCTGCTACCACACTATTATACACGATCAGGCCGGATTTGAGAAGAAGTTTTTTCGCGATTTGAAGCAATCAAGGTTCACCACTCCGCCAGGGGCTTGAGTGATGCGGGATTGGCCGGTTGTTTGCCTTTCGGCCAGTGCGGCGCGAAGAAGACGGTTATCCGTACGTTGCCTTTCTGGTTCTCCAGGCGGATCATCAGACGTTTGACGCCCTTATTGGGTTGCAACGGCGGCTTCTGCTCTGCCGATTCGACTGTAAATGCAGCACCGGCGGGGGAAAGGATATGCGCGACCATCTTCTTTCCGCCAAGGGTCAGGACGGCCTTATCTTTGGCGAGAGAAATCTTCGCATCCGTCGTCATGCCCCAGGCGACCTCGCAGGATTTTGTAATCTCAAACTCGTCCTGAATAAGAACGCCTCGGCGATTGCTTATAATCGCCACGCCGCGAGTTACCTTCGTTGCGAAATCCTTGTAGGCCGAGGTCAGGTCCAATATGGCAAAACCTTTCGCCGGCGTGGTCTTGAACTTCGTAATCTTTGTTTCTGCATGCACGTCTTGGTTCTTCCCGCCCAGGACCGGGACGTTGTGGGCAAAGGAACTGATGCGGTAGTAGGTCCATCGTTTGGCGTCCTTGCCCTTGTTCCAGTATCCGGGGAGGTTGTAGTTTTCCCTTCCCAGGTCGCGCGCCCAGCGGACGCCGAGCGCGTCCATCTCGAAGTTGCCCAGGTCCAGGTGGCCATGGTTGACCTGGTTGAACCCGGCCTTGACGCCGACGAACATCGCGTTCGGGTCGTTCCATGCGCTGCGGAAAACAGCCACCTCGACCGGCCCGCGGAAATACTTATCGAGACTCGGCGTGGGCGGCTTTTTACCCGTGGGCACGTACCATATAAAGTCCTGCGGAGAGGCATTGCGTTTTGTGAGCATTTCGCGCTCGGCGGCGGCGAGGAGGGGCTTATTAAACTTTCGCGCCAGCCAGAAGAGGCACGGGAGGTTTTTCCTCCTCTTGTTGCTGCCGACATCGGCGAAGTTGAGGTACAGTCCGGTAGGACCGGTTGTATAAATCGGGAACAGCCCCGTTTCCGACAGTCCCTTCATCTTTGAAAGTCCGAAGTCCGTCCCCAGCGCCGTATTCAGCGCCGCCAGACCATAGGCCGTATAAGTGGTGGCGTACCACCAGTACCCCGGTCCTTCAGGCCAGGCGCCGTCGGGGGCGTAGGTGCCAATGGCGTTCGGCAGGAACTCCGCCGCTTTGGGGATAATCCTTTCGGCATATTTCGGATCGGTCTCCGCCACGGCCAGGGCGCCGATTACAAGACCGCCGTTGCAGACCTGGTTCCAGTTGAACTTAGACCTTACCCGCCAGGTGCCTTTACCATGGTATTGGACAAGCCCCGGCTTCAGGCCGTTGTTGATAAGCCCGGTTCGTATCTTCTCGCGCGATTCGGCGTCGAGATAATCGAACAGCCAGTCGTACCCGACGCCGACGGCGTGGGACATCTCGGCAGTGTCGAGAAAATGCTTCGGGTTCCAGTCCGCAAACGCACAGACGGCCAGGAGATTTTCCTTTGCCTTGGTGGCGTATTTCTCCTTGCCTGTCAGGCGCCACGCCAGGCCGAGCGCGTAAATCCGGCTGACGCACGCCCTGCTGACCGAAAGCAGGCGGATGCCGTCGCGATTGTGATGCTTCAGCGGCTTGGCCGTGCAATACTCGTCGGCCTGCTTTATCACGTCCTTGTAGCACTTCTTCAGCAGGCGATCGCGCTTCATCAATTCTTTCAACTCGGCCAGACGCATGTCGGTCAGTATCAGGCGCGGATGTGCCTTGTTGAGAGTTTTAAGCACCGTCTCCGCCGTCGGCGGCTTGACGGGACTGTCGGCTGCGATGAGTTGAGCGTTCATAGACATAATTGACACCACTATCAGTACCTTTCTATACATTTCGCACCTCATTTTCAGTAGGCCGGGACGAAGCGCAGCGTAGTCCCGGCATCTCAAGGAACCGGTGCGCCGGGACGAAGCCGGCGCGCCGGGACTCCGCTGCGCTTCGTCCCGGCCTACGAATCATTTTCAGACAGTTTCCACGTAAGCGGTTGTACCTGTATCACCGGGGGCCTGTAGTGTGATTATAAGATTTTCTCCGGCCCCCGGGGCCGGTTCGGGGCGAACCGTCTCATCGCTCAACCATTTACCCTTATCACAGTCAAACAGGCGGCACCGCACTCGCTCGACCCGATCCGGAATCGTCAGTGTTACGGGCAGGTCGGTGGGCAAATAGACGGCTGCGACCTTGTCGTTCGCCAGGCACATCCCGTGTCCACCGAGCCTGTGATTGGCCGGCGCCATCTCCACGAACGCTGCGCCGGTCTCGTCAAGAAAAGTACTGAACGCCCGCACCCAGCGATAGACCTCTTCTGTTTCATCCCAGACGCGCCGGTGGTATCGCAGGCCGGCGGCGCCGGAGCAGAACATTGCCCAGATGCAGTCCAGCACCTTCCCGAAATTGTTTGAGACATAGACGGGACGTATTTTTTCAGGATAAGCCTCCATTAGCAGATAATACTTTGCCATGGTTTCGCGGACCAAGGCGATTCGATCGTAGCGGAGGCGTTCACGGGTCGTCTTGAAACTCGCGTCGCCTCCGACCGTATCGAGCATTGCGTACCGCAGGCCCGTACCGCCGCCGTCAAGACAGTTGAAATGCGGCGAGTCGAAGTAAGAGCGCCAGGAATGCTCGTCGGCGTCGAGCGGCATTCCGGTGATAACGGCGTCGGGAACGGCGTCGCGGATGAATTTCGCCCAATACGCCTCCCATTCGATCCCGCCGCAGCCTTCGTTTTCGATGCAGTAAATCACGTTGCCGAAGGGTTTGGTTTCATCGAGCAGTTTTTGCACGTAAGCCTGTTGAAGAGCGAACAGTTCAGGCCTTTCGCCGCGGACGGTGGTGTAGAAGAGGCGTTTTCCGAAGACGATGTCGCCTTCGCGAAGGTCGCTGCCGGTCGGCAGGACGTCCGCACCGTAATTGACGTTGTGGTCCGGGTTCATCGGATGCGCCGGCCAGCGCGACTCGTGCCAGCCGCTCAGTCCGGGCCTGTCCCATATTTCGAGTTGAATGATGATGTCGCGCTCGGCGGCCAGTGCGAAGAAATCCCGATATGCCTCGAAGTATGCTTCGTCCCATTGGCTCAGGTCGAACCGGCCCGGCTCGAGTTGCTTGAACGGCATAGGGTATCCATTCTGCCAGTGGCTTGGCCAGAAGGGTGTCATCCGGAACAGGTGCCCGCCGCTTTCGGCGACGCGGGCGACCTCGTCGCGGTACGTCCGTCCCTCACTAGGCTCACTCAACGGGACGACTTTTTCCTTCGACTCGTCGGCGTCTGTGGCACCCTGGGCCGGCGGGATCCATTGCGTCAGAGGCCATAACTTCGAGTGCCCGCTCAACCAGATGGGCCTGCCGCGATACTCGAAATAATGCCTGTTTTGTTCGCAAAACGTGAGGCGTCCGGCATTTGCTTCCGCCGGGGCTTCGGAATCCTTTTCAGGCGACGTCATGATTTGTCTCCATGATTAATAGTGGTTTGTTACAGATCAATTTCCGGGTGGCACGGGCGAGACGTCCGTGCCACGAAACCGGTCAGTTTGAGTAACTGACTAATAGGTTACTCCCGTAACCGCAGCCGTTATCAGCGCCGCGTCGGTAGCGGAATCGTCGGCCTTTATTCGCAGAGTTTTTATCTCCTTTTCCGGGTGCGGATTGGCCCACTCGAAGCCGTAGAGCGTTACATCTTCACCTGAGGGGGTTTTTCCCTGCCAGGCGGCGACGGACGGATATGTCCCGACGTATCCGCGGTGGCGATGGCGGATGTGTGCGAGCGGCGCGGCGAACCGGCGGTTCCATTCCGCCAGTTGCCAGCCATACTTGATATCGACCGCCGCCGTCGAGCCGTCGGCGTATTCCAGTTCATATCGCCCCAGCGGCGTGCGAACGGTCGAATCGGCCGAGGCTGTCTGGAGGAACATCAGGCTGTCGGCCTTTGCGCCGACGGGAACCTCTACTTGCGCCGGGCATCGGCCGTCGGCCTCGACGAGGACAACGCCATCGGCGATGCGGAAATCAACGCCCTTGAGCGTAGTATCTCCGGTCGGTAGTCCGGTCAGGTCGTAACCGCCCTTGGCTCCGCCGGCATCCCGCAGCGGCGCGGTTATCGCACCGGCAAGGTCGATGGGATTGAACGACTTGGCCTCGCTCGGCGGCGCCGGCAGGCGGGCGTCGCTGATACGCCAGCGGAGAATCGGCATCATCTCGGCGATCTTGCGGTCCATCACCCATCGAAGATCGTCGCTGTAATGGTCCGACCAGATCATGTTGGCCGAGTAGATGAAGTCATATATCTTTCCGCCATCGCCGAAGTGGTGTTCGTCGGCGTGTCCCCAGGTGGAGACTTCCGCGCCGATGACGCCTTCGCGGGCGCTGCGGCGGGCGAAGCGCGTGTAATGGCTGGAGTAGAAATTGCCCATAATCACTTTAAAACCGTGATCCAGCAGGCGGGTCTCGATGTCCCGGTCAGTGGCGAAATACCAAACGAAATCCATCATCACGATGTCTTTGGGGATCATGTCGATGGCGCCCGGAACGGCGTAAGGCCGGAAGTCCTGAATCATGTCCGACCAGATCATCATCCCCAGACCCTTGCTCTTGAGGTAGTCGTAAATCTTGTTGACGTCCAGTGCGTACAGTTCGGCGCGGTCCTTGTCCTTGCACCGCTCGCAGACGCCGAGCGTATAGACTTCGTCGTGGCCCATCTCGATGTACCGCTCCGGTTCGAAGACCTCGATAACCTCGTCGATCATATCGAAGATAATCTTGTGGCTGTCCGGGTTCAGCGGGCAGTAGGCGTCGGGATAGACGCCGGGTTTTTCGGCTATCTCGGGATAGGTCATCGTCAGGTATTCGACGTGGCTGAGCGATTGGACCTCCGGGATAACCTCGAAGCCGTAACTCTTGGCGTATTTCACCAAGTCGCGGACCTCGTCTTTGGACAGGTATGTTCCGCCGCCGAGTTCACCGTGCGGGACGGGCGGCCTTTTACCCTCGGCGGCCTCGGTGTTGAACTTCTCCCACGTCTCGTTGATTTCCGGTCGGCGGTCGAACTTCATTCCGGAAGTTACCTGGAGGAAGAACGTGTTCATCTTCATCGGCGCCCACAGGTATCGAATGAGCCGCTTGATGAACGGGATGTCCTTCCTGTGCGGCATGAAGACGTGCACGCCGCGGAATTCCATCTTCGGGTAGTCTTCGATGAGGCAGGTGGCGGCGGATGCGTCCTTGACGTCGGTCCCCAGCAGTTGCAGCAGCGTCTCGGCGCCGTAGATCAGGCCTCGGCGGTCGCCGGCGATAAGGAAGGCCCCGTCGGTTTTGATGTTCAGCGTGTAGCCTTCGGGTTTTGCCTCGGCCAGGCCGGCCTTATCGAGCGATTCGCACTCGCCGGGTTTTCCGAGCACTACTTCGCCGTCGCCGTCGCGGACTATCTTCGCCGTCAGGCCGAGATTTTCTTTAATCTTCTCGGCCAGCAGCGTCGCGGCGAAGAGTGTGTCCTCGTCGGCGTCCTTGCCGACGACGATTTTCGGCGACTTGCCGAGTTTGAGCTCGCCCTTTCCGTCGAACGTCATCTTCTGCGGCACGGGAAAGACCTTTGGCTCGTCGATGCTTGCGCCCCAGATTTCCATACCCGTCAGGAGGATGTCGCGGTTGAACGAGTCCATTCGGACGATCAGTTGGTCTGTTACCTCTGCGACACTGACCGAAAGCGACTCGTCGTCCAGCGGCTTAACCTGCCGCCTCTTGCCGACCGCGCCTGCGAGGAAGAGTTCACCGTTACTGTTGCGGGCATAGACCTCCACGCAGTTGACGCCCGTTGGTTCTACGTAGTCGGGCACCTCGCCGATGGCAACGTTTCCATATTTGTCGGCGGTGGGGAGTTCTTCGGCCTCACGTCCGACCTGGTGAAGGACAACGCGGTCAACGAAGTACGAACCTTTCAGGTCGATAACGATGTCAGCGCCCATCTCGCCGACGGTGTTGCCGATCCAGCCGACCTGCGTGCCGGCCTCGCCGTCGGTAAGGCTGCCGGCAGAGAAGGCAATCGCCGCCTCGCCGCCAGCCTTGTCAGGCACCATGTCCGGCGGAAACGCTTCAACCCGGCCTCTCTGTTGATAAGAATATGAACCGTCAATCTTCGTTCCCTTACCGTTTCCCGTCAAACATCCAAGACTCATCGGTGTTCTCCTTTATGTGTGAATCCAATAGAAACAAGTGGCCGCAGAGGCGCAGAGGACGCAGAGTATAAAGAGAACTAAAAGATTTTGTAACCGTTCAGGCTGCCATGTTGGAATTTCTTTGCAATGCTTTGTAACAGGCCTCCGCTTTAGCGGGGGTGATCAAGGCTCATCCGCCCAACCCCCTTTTTCTCTTTCCCGTCCCCTTGGGGGTGGGAAAGAGAAAAAGGGGGTTTTATAAACAACCATTGTGTACCCCCGCTAAAGCGGGA